>CAZPGD010000050.1:0-8420 GCA_964585865.1 uncultured Hungatella sp.
GCGGCCATCAGAAGACCGGGCACGTTTTTATCGCAGTTGGGGATCATGACAAGAGCGTCAAACTGATGCGCCAAAGCCATACATTCCGTAGAATCGGCAATCAGATCGCGTGTCACCAGGGAATATTTCATTCCCACATGCCCCATGGCGATCCCGTCGCAGACCGCGATCGCCGGGAATACGATCGGCGTGCCGCCGGCCATGGCGACGCCCTGCTTCACGGCCTCCACCAGCTTGTCCAGGTGCATATGGCCGGGAACGATCTCATTATAGGAACTGACGACACCGACCAGCGGACGGGACAATTCCTCCTCCGTCAGACCCAGCGCACGGAACAGGGAGCGCGCAGGCGCCTGCTGCATCCCCGATTTCGCGTTATCACTTCTCATGGCAATTCTCCTCTCTATCCTCTGTCTTCCGCCTTCACCGCCCGCCCTTCTCCGCCGGGCCGGCAAAAGGCAGCGTCTCGGCCCGCGCAGACGCGCCGGGCCGGGCGGATAAAACCCTTTGACGCGGAATTATTGTATCCTCTCCGCAATCAAATCGCCCATCTTTCGCGTACCCACACGCACACAGCCCTCCGACCGGATATCGTTGGTGCGGTAGCCTTCCGTCAGCACCTGCTGCACCGCCGCCTCGACAGCCGCCGCCTCCCGGTCCAGATCGAACGAATAGCGCAGCATCATCGCCGCCGACAGGATTGTCGCAATCGGATTGGCAAGATCCCTGCCCGCGATGTCCGGGGCGGAGCCGTGACTCGGTTCATACATGCCGAATTTGCTTTCATTTAAACTCGCGGACGACAGCATTCCGATTGAGCCGGTAATCATGCTGGCCTCGTCCGAAAGGATATCGCCGAACATATTCTCCGTCAGGATCACGTCAAACTGCCCGGGATTCATGACCAGCTGCATCGCGCAGTTGTCCACCAGCATATGGGTCAGGGTGACATCCGGATACGCCTCCGCCACTTCCTCCGCCACTTTCCTCCACAGCCGGGAAGAATCCAGCACATTGGCCTTGTCCACGCTGACGACATTTTTGCGCCGTTTCATGGCAATGTCAAACGCCTTCACCGCGATCCGTCGGATCTCATTCTCATTATAAGTCAAGGTATCCACGGCCGTCATTACGCCGCCGATTTCCTTCGTGTACCGTTCGCCGAAATAAAGCCCGCCGGTCAGTTCCCTCATGATAACCATGTCAAAACCATCGCCGATAATCTCCTTCTTTAACGGGCAGGCGTCCGCCAGTTCCTTATATAAATACGCCGGACGGATATTGGCAAACAGGTTAAGGCCCTTCCGAATCGCCAGAAGACCCGCCTCGGGCCGCAGGTTCGGCGCCACGTCGTACCATCTGGAATTCCCCACATTGCCGCCGACCGCGCCCAGCAGCACGGCGTCGCTCTGCCTGGCCGTCTCCAGCGCCTCCTCCGTCAGCGGCACTCCGTAACGGTCAATGGAACAGCCGCCCATCAGAATCTCGGTATATTGCATGGTATGACCGTAAACCCGGCCCACCCGGTCCAGCACCTTGCAGGCTTCCCTCACGATCTCCGGCCCGATTCCGTCGCCGGGGATCGTCACAATATTCAGCTTCATAATTCAAAACTCCTCGATTTCGACGCCATTTCCTGACATCATCATGATATTGGGGGGCAAATGATTCCAAACGGATTGCTCCGTGCTGCGCACTCCCGCAATCCTGCCCGCCATTCGGAGGCCGGGACGCCACGCATCCGCGTGAATGTCCCGGCCGCAATTCCCTGTTCAATCCGCCGCGGGATTCCTCCCGTTACTCCGGCTCTTCCGCCCTCGGCGGCCGCGGCTCTGTCCGCTTCGCCGGCCCAGCCGCGGCGTCTCTCCCGTTACTCCGGCTTCTCCACCTGCACAATCGCGCTCTTCTGCATCGGGATCCGGCAATGCTTGCTGCCGCCAAACTCAACGATTACCGTATCATCCGTCATATCAATGATCACGCCGTAAAAGCCGCTGGAAGTCAGCACGTTATCGCCCACCGCGACACTGGCCAAAAGCTGCGCCATCCTTTTCTTCTCCTTCTGCTGCGGCCGAATCGCGATAAAATACATCAAGCCGACCAGGAATACCGCATAAACGATCCAGAATCCGATTCCGCCGGCTCCGCCGGACGACATTGTCAACATAATTTCTTCCTCCTTGCTCTCATACTGTCAAATATCTTTTCAAATGCAGGGCCGCTTCCGTCAGTCCGCCGGCTGCGCCATTCCGGCAAGCTTCCGCTCCTTATACTCCCGATAGCGGTGCTCCTCGATCGCAGTCCGTATTTCCTCCATCATTGTATTATAAAAATACAAATTATGCAATACACATAATCGCATACCCAGCATTTCTTTCGCCTTCAGCAGGTGCCGGATATAGGCACGGCTGTAAGAGCGGCACGCCGGGCACCCGCAGCCTTCCTCGATGGGGCGCGCGTCCAGTTCATATTTGCGGTTAAACAGGTTCAGCTTCCCGTGATTCGTGTAAACATGCCCGTGGCGCCCGTTCCGCGACGGATAAACACAATCGAAAAAATCCACGCCCCGCTCCACCGACTCCAGAATATTGGCCGGCGTCCCCACCCCCATCAGATAGGTAGGCTTATCCTCCGGCAAATGCGGCACCGTCTCGTCCAGGATCCGGTACATTTCCTCGTGCGTCTCGCCCACCGCCAGGCCGCCGATCCCGTACCCGTCCAGATCCATGGCGGAAATCGTATCCGCATGGGCGATGCGGATATCCGCGAATGTCCCGCCCTGATTGATGCCAAACAACAGCTGCTCCCTGTTGATCGTATCCGGCAGACCGTTCAGTCGATCCATCTCCCGCCTGCACCGGACCAGCCACCTTGTCGTCCGGTCCACCGAAGCCTGCATATACTCGCGCGTCGCGGGATGGGGCGGGCACTCGTCCAGGGCCATCGCGATGGTAGAACCAAGATTCGACTGGATCTGCATACTCTCTTCCGGACCCATAAAAATCTTCTGTCCGTCGATATGCGACCGGAAATACACCCCTTCTTCCTTAATCCTGCGCATCCCCGCCAGGGAAAACACCTGGAACCCGCCGGAATCCGTCAGAATCGGCCGGTCCCAGTTCATGAATTTTCGGAGACCGCCAAACGCTTTGATCAGCTTGTCGCCGGTCCGCACATGGAGATGGTAGGTATTGGAAAGTTCCACCTGGGTGCCGATCTGCCGCAGATCATCGGTTGAAACGGCCCCCTTGATGGCCCCCACCGTCCCCACATTCATAAAGACCGGCGTCTGGATCCGCCCGTGAACGGTCGTTACCTCCGCCCGCTTGGCGCGTCCGTCCTTCGTGATCAGTTGATACTTCATACTCATCCTGTTTCCCAACTCGCGTTTCCGCCTGTTTCTCAGTCCCCGACTCCGACTGTTTCCTCAGACCACGCCTTTGCCTGTTTCTCAGCCTGCGTTTCCGTCTGTTCTCTCAGTCCCCGTCTCCTTCTGCTTCTCCGCCTTCCGCTTCGCCTTTTTCCCCGGTTTCTTCTCCGCCGCGGCCGTCTCAACCGCTGTCTCCGCCTTCTTCTTCCCCTTTTTCCCGGCGGTCGTCATCACGTACCAGAGCGCGCCGGTAATGCATACGGAGGAATACGTTCCGCAGACGATGCCGACCATCAGCGGCAGCGTGAACTCGCGGATCGAACTGACGCCCAGTATAAACAGCATAAACACCATGATAAACGTAGTCAGGGACGTATCAATACTTCTCGTAAACGTCTGCGTGATGCTGGCGTTCACCACCTCCGCCAGGCTCTGCCTGCCGGTCTTTCTGGCAAGATTCTCGCGGATACGGTCGAAAATAACGATGGTCGCGTTGATGGAATACCCCACGATTGTCAGCATACAGGCGATAAACGTAGAACCCACGGACCATCTGGCCGCCGCGTAAAAGGTAATAACCACCAGAACGTCATGAACGAGGGCCACCACCGCGCTGGTCGCGAAATTGATATTTTTAAACCGGAACCAGATGTACAGAAGCATCAGCACCGTCGCCACAACCACCGCCACAACGGCGTCCCGCTTCATTTCCGTACTGACCGCGCCGGAAATATTCTCCATCGTGATCGTCTCTCTGTCCACGCCGAAATTCTCCACCATGGCGTCCGCCAGCGCCTGCCTCTGCTCGACGCTCAGCGTCTGGGTGCGGAAAATCACCTCCGTAGTGCCGGCCACCTTCTGCTGCTGGACATCCACGACGCCCGTCACATCCCGGATCACCGGGATCACCTCACTGTCAATTTCGTCCAGGCTCATGTCCGTCGTAAACGGCACGTTGGTAGATGTACCGCCCTTGAAATCCATGCCCCAGTTGAGAGCGCCCCTGCCGGTCGCGGCTCCGCCGATCATAATCACCCATCCCAGGACAATCGCCGCGATGGAAATACCGAAATACACCTTTCTCTTTCCCAGAAAATCGATCGGGGCCCGGTCCTTCTTGACGCCGTAGAACTTCGTATCCTGAAAACCGATCTCATAAAGAGCGTTCAGAATGCCGCGGGTCACGAACAGCGCCGTGAACATGGACAGCAGAATGCCGATGGCCAGCGTGGACGCGAAGCCCTTCACCGTTCCGGAGCCGAGCAAATACAGGACCGCCGCCGCGATCAGGGTCGTCACGTTGCCGTCAATGATGGCGGAAAGGGCCTTGCTGAAACCGGTCTTGATCGCCGAACGGACGGTCTTCCCTACACCGATTTCCTCCTTGATACGCGTGAAAATAATCACGTTGGCGTCCACGGCCATGCCGATGGAAAGAATGATACCGGCGATGCCCGGCAGCGTCAGCGTCACCTCAAACGCGGACAGCAGAATGATTTCCAGCGCCGCGTACAGGCACAGCGCCAGGGACGCCGCAACTCCGGGGATCCGGTAAACCGCGACCATAAAGATTACAATAAGGATAAAGCCGATCAGCGCCGCCATCAGACTGGTGCGAATCGCGTCCTGCCCCAATCTGGCGCCGACCACCTGGGAACGCAGCTCCTCCAGTTCCAGAGACAACGAACCGATCCGGATTGTGGCCGCCAGATTCTGGGCCGTCTCGTAACTTTCCATGCCCTCGATATAGCATTCGCCGCCCGTAATCGCGGACTGAACGGTCGGGTAGGAAACGATCTGATCGTCATATATGATATAAATAATCTCGCCGACATGAGCGGACGTCGCTTCGGCAAAGGCTTCCGCGCCTTCCTGATTGAAGGTCAGGCTGACAATATACTCATCCTGCCCCGTCGTCTGGTCCTCCATGATGCCGGCCTCGGCTCTTTCCACCTGGTCGCCGGTCAGGATCACCTCGCCGTCCGGCCCGAGGAAGAACAGAGAACCCGGCTTGCCCAGTTCCTCCAGAATTTCGTTGGCATCCGATACACCGGGAATGTCGATATTGATCCGGTTATTGCCTTCCTGATAAACTTCCGCCTCGGTACTGTAATTCTGTACCCTTTGCTGCAGCTTATAAATGGTATCGGACATTTCCTCCGCCGACGGATTATCAATGACGGTCTGGTAAGTGATGCTGACGCCCCCGGCCAGATCCAGACCAAGCTTAATGCCCATCCCGTTATCCTTCTTGTCCGTTCCGTCCGTTCCGACCGCCGCGGCCTCGGAAACGGTAGCCGTTACATCGGCAGGCACAATAGCCGTCTCACCGGCGGCCGAATCGTCCTTCCGGCCGGTATCGCTGATCATGTCATAGGCGAAATAGCCGAAGAGCGCGATGCACGCCAGTATCAGTGCCAGCTTCAGCCAGCCCCTTCCTTTTCCACTTTTCATTTCCTTTATCTCCTTTTTCCTTAAAATGCACGTAATCCCGCATTTGCGCCGCGGCCCGCAGCTCCGCCATCCGTTTCGGCGCCGCGGCCGGATGCCGCTGGCCCGACACTTTCCGCCGGCCGCCTCGCGCCCGCTCCTCCTCCGGCACCTCTATGCTTCGTCCGGTATTTCCGCAGCCTGCGCGGCCTCGTCCGCCAGTGCCGCCTTAATCATAATCGCGCACTCGATCCGCTTTTTCTGCATTTCACAGCCAATATCATACGCCCCGGTAATCGATCCGTCATAATGGTAAGCATTCGCCGCGCAGCCGCCGCTGCAATAGAAGCGGGCAAAACAGCCGCGGCATTTCTCCTTGGCATAAACATTGCACAGCTTAAACGCATCGCGCAGATCCGTGCGGGTGATCCCCTCATCCACATTCCCCAGCAGAAACTCCTCCTGCCCCACGAACTGGTGGCAGGGATAGAGATCGCCCCAGGGCGTCACCGCCAGATACTCGGTGCCGGAACCGCAGCCGGACAGCCGCTTGGCCACGCAGGGCCCCTGGTCCAGATCAATCATGAAATGGAAGAAATTGAATCCCCGCCCCTCTTTCTTCCTTTTTATATACTCTACCGCCAGCCGGTCATATTCCTTCAAAATCCGCGGAATATCCTCCGGCTGCAGCGCATACGGCTCCTCCGGCGAGGCTACCACCGGCTCCACCGACATCTGCCGAAAGCCCAAATCGGCAAAATGCAGGACGTCGCTGGCAAAATCCAGATTGTACCGGGTAAATGTCCCGCGCACATAATAATTCTTCTGCCCGCGGCTCTCCGCGAATTTTCGGAACTTCGGCACGATCCGGTCATAACTGCCCGCTCCCCCGCGGAAAGGCCGCATCCGATCGTTGACCTCTTTCCGGCCGTCCAGGCTCAGCACCACATTCGACATCTCGCGGTTGCAGAATTCCATGATCTCGTCACTCAGCAGAACCCCGTTCGTCGTCAGCGTAAAACGGAACTCCTTACCGCATGGCTTCTCCCGCGAACGGCCATACTCCACCAGCTGCTTCACCACCGGCCAGTTCATCAGCGGCTCTCCGCCGAAAAAATCCACTTCCAGATGACGGCGGTTCCCGGAATTTGCAATCAGGAAATCCAGGGCCTTCTTCCCCACCTCGAAACTCATGAGCGACCTCCGGCCATGGTACTCGCCCTCTCCCGCGAAACAGTACCGGCAGGCCAGATTACAGTCGTGGGCGACATGGAGACAAAGCGCCTTCACCACGGTTTCCCGTTTCTTAAAATCCATCACGAAATCCCGGTAAACGTCCCGCGTGAACAATTCTTCCCGATCAATCAGTTCCTGGATATCCGCCATCGCGTCCTCAATGTCCGCGGCCGCGTAACCGTACTCCTCCGCCAGCCGCCGCCGTACCCGGTTCGCCAGCGCCGCGGGAATGGGCCGCGGGCCGTCCGCCTCCGGCATTTCCCCGCTCAGAAGCGCCACGGCGTCATACACCACATCCTCCACCACGTGGACAGAGCCGCTGTTGACATCCATGACAATATCATATCCGTTATTTTTATATTGATGAATCACACTCTTCTCCTTGCCGCAGGGCCCCGCCTCCGCGAAACACCGCGCCTGCCGCGCCTTCCTGTCCTCGTCGACGCCGTTCCAAAAATCGCCTGCTTATCCTACATGCAAACCCTGCTGCCCGACATTACCCGCGGCGGCGTCACTCTAAAAATCTGCACGCTCAACCTCCGCACGAACCCGGTTCTCCGGGAGGCAAGAAAAAACACCCCTACAATCATAAGGACCGTAGGGGTTCCTCGCGCCCACCTTATTCACGACAATCGAAAACCCGCATGGCATGTCTTCGATTACTCATAAATCAGGCTTCAGCGGTTCACATTCTCGCATTTCTGGTTGCCAACCGTGCACGATGTCTTGCAGGCCGATTGACAAGATGTCTGGCACTCGCCACAGCCGCCTTTCTTCATCGTTTCCTTTAAGGTGCTGCCGGTCAGTGTTTTTACCTTCTTCATGCCGTTACCTCCTCATGTTCCATATAGCCGAACAGATAAATCTTCCAACTCCCTCGATGTCGTTAGCAGTATATCATATCTCTTCCGCGGTTGCAAGAATGAAACATCTAATTTTAATGCGTTTTTTACCGCTTTCCCTTGTTTTTCCGCAAATTCCGCCGTCCCTTTTCCGGAACCGACCGTCCGCTCCGGCCGCTTCCTCTTCTTTCGCCTCCCGCCGGTTCCGTTCGCAAAATCAATCAAAATCAACCGCCGGCATACAATATTCCGGTCCAAAAACAGAGTCACCGGTCAAAACGGATCAATCCGGTAAACTGGATCGCCGGCCAAAACATGCCAAGCCGGCAAACAGAATCTCCGGCCAAAACGGGCTCGCCGGCCAAAACATGCCAAGTCCGTAATCAAATGGCCCGGGTTCCGCACCCGGGCCGTTTCCCTCTATGGCCGTCCGCGGCCGCTTTCCCGCTTCCCGCCCTGTTTCCCATTTTACTCAAATGATGTGGGGGTAAAGTCTTTCATCCACCGGCATGTAAACATGCCGGGGATTCCGACTTTCGACC
>CAZPGD010000051.1:0-8345 GCA_964585865.1 uncultured Hungatella sp.
CCGCGGGGAGCGTCGGGAAAGGAAAGGCGGTAAGGAACGATGAGGGTAAGTTATGACGAGATGTACGGAGAATTTGTCCGCGTGCTGAGGAAACGCGGATTTACGGAAGAGAAGGCGCGGCTGTCCGCGAAGCTGTATGCCGACGCCAGCCGGGACGGGGTGTACACGCACGGTCTGAACCGCTTCCCGAAATTTATAGCCAGTATCGACAAGGGCTGCGTGGATATCGGCGCGGAGCCGGTCCGCACGGCCTGTTTCGGCTTTTTTGAACGCTATGACGGGCGGAAGGGACCGGGCAATCTGAATGCCTGGGCCTGTATGAAGCGGACAATCGAACTGGCGAAGGAGTACGTGATCGGCTGCGTGGCCTTGGGCAACACGAACCACTGGATGCGGCCGGGCAACTATGGCCTGATGGCGGCGGAGGAGAACTGCATCGGCATTCTGTGGACCAATACGGTGCCCAACATGCCGCCGTGGGGCGGCCGGGACGCGCGTCTGGGCAACAATCCGGTGGTGTTTGCGATCCCCAACGGGGATACGCCGGTGCTGGTGGACGTGGCGATGTCGATGTTCTCCTACGGGAAGCTGGAGAGTTACGCCCGTTCCGGCCGTGAACTTCCGGTGGACGGCGGCTACAATAAGGATCAGCAGATTACGAAGAACGCGGCGGAGATTCTGGAGACGCACCAGTGCATCCCGATCGGCTACTGGAAGGGGTCGGGCCTTTCCCTGGCGCTGGATCTGGTGGCGTCCGTGCTGGCCGGGGGCAGGACGTCCCGCATGGTCGGCGAACTGCCGGCGGAGACGGAACTTTCGCAGGTCTTTATCGCCATCAGCCTGGACAAACTGCCGGATCATGAGCAGCTGGCGGAAAACATTCGCGAGACGCTGGAGGATATGAAAACTTCGGCGCCGGTGGACGCGGAGCGGCCGGTGCACTATCCGGGCGAGAACATGATGCGGACCCGCAGGGAGAATATGGAGCGGGGGATCCCGGTGGACGAAGCGATCTGGCGGCAGGTGCGGGAGATGTAAAAAAGGCGCCGGCGGGAGAGCGGAATGCAGAGGCGCGCCTGTGACGGCGAAGAGAGACGCAAAGCGGGTTTTCGTTTCCGCGCCGGCGAAGCGCGGGACGTAAAAGAGCCCGCGCCGACGGGGAGCGGAATGCAGAGGTGTGCCTGTGACGGCGAAGAGAGACGCAAAGCGGGTTTTCGTTTCCGCGCCGGCGAAGCGCGGGATGTAAAAGAACCTGCGCAGACGGGGAACGGAATACAGAGGCGCGCCTGTGATGGCGAATCGTTGGAAATAAAGGAGAGCCCGTGTAGACAGGGAGCGGAATGGAAAGGCGCGCCTGCGCCGGCGAAGCGCGGGATATAAAAGAGCCCGTGCGGACAGGGAGCGGAATGCGGAGGCGCGCCTGCAGCGGCGAATCGCGGGGCGCGGAGGAGGATTGCAAAATGATTGTACCGGGAATGGTATCGGCGACCTTCCGGCAAAAGCCGGCGGAAGACATCATACGGCTCTGCCTGGAGGGCGGATTGAATGCCGTGGAATGGTCGGAAAACGCCCATGTGAGGCCCGGAGACCCGGAGGGCGCCGCGGCGCTGGGCAGACGGACGCGGGAAGCGGGGCTGGCGGTCGCTGCCTACGGTTCCTATTTCCGGCTCGGACAGAACGAGGACCCGGGCCGGGCCTTTTCGGCGTCACTGGAATCGGCCGCCGCGCTGGGCGCGCCGGTTCTGCGCATCTGGGCCGGAACGGAGGCGTCGGCCGACGTGGACGGCGCGAAACGGGAGGCGCTGGCCCGTGAGGCCGCGCTGGTCTGCGGCATGGCAGACGAACGGGGGATCAAAGTGGCCCTTGAGTGGCACAAGAACACGTTGACGGACACCAACGAATCGGCGATGGAATTCCTGCGGCAGACCGCCCACGACAATCTTTACTGTCTGTGGCAGCCGACCGTGGCTCTCAGCATGGAGCAGCGGGAGGAGGGTCTGCGGCTGCTGGGCGGCCGGCTTCTGAATCTCCATGTGTATTACTGGCGGAACGGCGTCCGCCGTCCGCTCGCGGAGGGAACCGGCGAATGGGAACGGTACCTGACGCGGGCGGACAAAAGCCGGGACCGGTACGCGCTGCTGGAATTTGTGATGAACGATGCGGAAGAACAGTTCCTGGCGGACGCAAAGACGCTCAGGGAGATACTGAACCGGTGCGCGGCGTGAAGCGGGGCGGACGGATTTCCGGACGGCCGCCTGGTTTCGGGAAAGCTGCTTGTTTTCGGTCGGCCGTTCGCCTTGGTGAAGCCGTCTGATTACAGGAGACCTTCGTTGCCGGGGAATCGCTTGTTTCCGGGAAATCGTTTGTTTTGGGAAAGCCGCTTGTTTCCGGACGGCCGCTCGTTTCGGTGAAGCCGTCTGAATACAGGGGACCGTTCATTTCCGGGAAGCCCGGAAGGATATTTTAAAGGAGGCAGGATATGGCGGATTTATACGTGAAGGAATTTGATATGATCAACCCCTTCGTGGTGGCGTCGAGCCCCGCGACGCAGGGGGCGAAAAATGTGTTCAAGAGCGCGGCCATGCGGCCGGGCGCCATTGTGCTGCGCAATTTCGGCCACGGGGCCGGGGGAGGCAGCTATATCGGACCGGACAGCGGGGCAATGTATTCCGGGCAGATGAGCGTGCACAGCCACGCGGTGGGCAGGCAGATCCCGGATTCGGTCAGCACGCTGGAGCAATACTGCGAGGAAGTCCGGACGATTAAGCGGCAGATGGACAGCGATATCAAACTGTGGGTATCCGTGGGACATTATAACGACATTAAAAACGGGGGAAACTGGGAAAAGGAGTGGGCCACTCAGGCGAAAGAACTGGCCCGCGCCGGCGCGGACGCCCTGGAACTCCATTTCAATACGCCCGGCGTGGCGGTGGCAAAGGACCGGATTTTCGATTATTATCAGCTGCTCCGCCACGGCATCGAGGTGATCCGGAAAGCGGTTCCGGATATGCCCGTTATGGCGAAACTGGCCATCGAGTCCTGCGACGTGCTGACTTCCATGCGGATCGCGCAGGCGGCCGGAGCGGCCGCGGCGGGTCCGACGGCCCGGTGGAAAGCGTTCTATTTTGATCTGGACTGGAGGACTACCGAAGCCAGGCCGGGAGCCGGGTACGGCGGGACCCAGGCGACGCCGCTGGTCTGCTATTCCATCGCGGAGGCCAGAACGGAAGGGCTGACCATCCCGATCTACGGAGGCGGCGGGGTGTTCAGCTACGAGCAGGCGGTGCGTATGATTATGGCCGGCGCCCAGGCTGTCCAGTTCGGCGCCCTGGCCTGCGCCGGGGGCACGAACGCCTGCAAAAAGGTGATCGCCGATTTCGGGCGTTTCATGGACGAGCACGGTTACAGGGACATCGACAGTCTCTGCGGCGACGCCCTGAAGCTGTTTTCAATGGACGCCGAATTCGCCAAAATGCGCCAGAACCGTCTGGCCGACGCTTATCAGGCCGCCCGGGTCGGCGACGAATGTATCGGCTGCGGCCGCTGCGTGGATGTTTGCTGGCACGAGGGCATTGAGATGAAGGACCGGAAGGCGGCCAAGACGGACAAATGCATCGGCTGCGGCTATTGCTTCCAGGTTTGTCCGACCGGGGCGCTCTTTGTCGAGAAAGGGAAGATACTGGCCTCGGCGTTTGAGGAATAGGCATATAACCGTGCTGTATGACGCGCGGGGAGGGAAAGGATATGAAAGACAGGTACGAGGGGGAGACCCTGCCGCGGCTTGTGCTGGCGGGGAACCTGGAAGGCGTTAAAAGGAAAGCGGAGTCTCCCGAGGCGGATGTGACGGCGCGGGACGAGGAGGGGAATTCCCTTCTGCATCTTGCCGTAAAGTCCGGAAATCCGGAGTTGGTACGCTACCTGACGGAGCGGGTCGGCATGGATCCTTTGGCCGGGAACAGCTGCGGCGTGACCGCCTGGGATCTGGCCCGTGAATCGGGCAGGCGGGAGATTGAGGCGTATTTCGCCAAGCGGGCCGGATTTTCCTATGAGGACAGTTTTCACAACCCGATCCGGCGGGGATTTTTCCCCGATCCCTCCATGGTGCGGGTGGGGGACGACTACTATATGGTCAATTCCTCATTCGTATATTTTCCCTGTATTCCCGTTTCCCATTCCAGAGATCTGCTGCACTGGCGGATTATCGGCTATGCCGTTGCGTCGCCGGAATACGCGTATCTGGACCGGCTGAACGGCGGCATGGGGTACTGGGCGCCGGATATTTCCTACTGTGACGGGCGTTTCTATATTACGGCAACCCTGCGGCTGAATCAGGATATGGAGCGGCGCAGGGTGCAGATGATCACTTCGTCCGACCGCCCGGAGGGGCCTTACGAAGAGCCGGTATTTCTGGACGTTGACGGGATCGACCCGTCGCTGTATCATGAGAACGGGCGGCATTATATGCTGCTCAACAAGGGCGCGCGGATCCTGGAACTGAGCGCGGACTGCCGTTTTGCGGTCTCGGAACCGGAACTTCTCTGGTACGGGGACTGCAAAATAAAGCCGGAGGGGCCGCATCTGATCCGCCGGGGGGAATATTACTATATTTTTCTGGCGGAGGGCGGGACCGGCATGGGGCACCGGATCGCCGTGGCCCGTTCCGGGAACCTGACGGGGCCTTATGAGCCGTGCCCTTACAATCCGATTTTAAGGCAGCGGGACGAAAAGGCGCTCATTCAGTGTACCGGACACGGGAAACCGGTGGAAATGCAGGATGGGCGCTGGTGTATCCCGTACCTGTGCCTGCGGAAGCCCGGCGGGGGCCCGGGATATACCGGGCGGGAGACGGCGCTCGATCTGCTGGAATGGACGGCGGACGGCTGGCCGGTGGTGAACCGCGGCCGCGGGCCGTCGCAGCAGGCGCGGAAGCCGTTTGCGTCTGGCGCTGCCGGCGGGGAGCCGGACGGGCGGGTTCCCGCGGGAGACGGCGGCGTGCGGGCGGTTTCCCCTTACCCGGCGTGGCAGGGGCAGGACTGGATGACGCCGCGGCCTTTAAGCGCGGACCGCGTGTGGGAGAGCGGGGGAAGACTTTTTCTGACGGGGCAGAAGGAGGATCTGTGTTCTCCTCTGTGCCGCAGTATTTTCGTGAAGCGCCAGGAGGAATTTGTCATGAGCGCCGGGTGCGGTCTCGTCATTCCGGATCTGCGGGAGGGACAGAGCCTCGGTCTGGTCTGTTATTATGATGAAAACAGCTATATCAAATTCGGCGTAACCGTGGAGAACGGGGAAATGTGTATGCTTTTGCAGGAATACGCGGGGGAGGATTACCGCAGCAGCCGCACGATGCGGATTTCGGACGGCGCGGAACTGCGCGGCGGGATCCGGGTGCCGGCGGGGAAGGCGTACGCGGGCGGTTCCCGTGAAATGACGGGGAAGGCGTACGCGGGCGGTTGCTGCGAAACGGCGGGGAATGCTTGTGCGAACGGATCTCGCGAGGCGGGAAAGGCGTATGCGGACGGTTCTTGTGAAATGCCGGAGGAGGCTTGCGTGGACGGTTCCCGTGAAATGACGGGGAAAGCGGCCGCGGGCGGTTCCTGCGAAGTGCCGGGGAATGCGTGCGTCTGCGCGCCGTGCGCCGAAATATCGCTTTTTGCGGATATTTCCTACGGCAGGCGCGGTTTCCGCTGGAAATTCGGAAACGCGGAGGGCGGACCGCTGGTGCTTGAGGATACTTCCTACCTTGCCAGCGAAGGGCTGGCGAAAGGCAAGCGTTTCACCGGGGCCGCGATAGGGGTCTATGTCCACGGCGAGATCCGGGGAGAATTTACGCGCTGGTACTGATGCCGGCCCCGTGCCGGCGAAGGGAAGGGGAAAAGAGAGGCGTGGAGCATGTCGGAACATGAGAAATTTCACTATAAAAATGAGCGGGAACTGCTCGGCCGCGCGCGGGAACTGGGCGTGCATATTCCCATGGCGGCGGATACGAAAGTGCTGGGCCGCAAACTGCGGGTCCGGAACGTAACGCTTCCGAACCGTCTGGGAATCGCGCCCATGGAAGGGGCGGACGCGCTTGCGGACGGTTCGCCGTCGGAACTGACCATGCGCCGCTACGTACGGGAGGCGGAGGGCGGGAGCGCGGTAATCTGGTTCGAAGCGATTTCCATTGTTCCCGAAGGCCGTTCCAGTCCCCGCCAGCTGATGCTGACGCGGGAAAATCTGCCGCGCTACCGGGCCCTTTGCGAAACGGTGAAGGAAGCGGGCCGCAGGGCGCATGGCTTCGCCCCGTTTCTGATCATGCAGGCGAACCACAGCGGACGGTACTCGAATTCGGACGGTCGGCCCGCGCCGATGATCGCCTACCGGCATCCGGAGTATGAGAAGTTCCGCCCGGCGGATGATTCCTGCATCGTCACGGACGATTACCTGCGATCGCTGGAGGAAAAATTCGGGGAAGCGGCGCGTCTGGCCTCGGAAGCCGGTTTTGACGCGGTGGATATCAAATCGTGCCACGGTTATCTTCTGGCGGAACTGTTAAGCGCGTACAGCCGTCCCGGCCTGTACGGAGGCAGCTTCGAGAACCGGACGCGGCTTTTGCGAAACGGGATCCGGGCCGCGCAGGTCTGGGAGAACGACCGCTTTATGGTGACGGCGCGGATCGGCATTTTTGACGGATACCCGTGGCCCTACGGATTCGGCGTGCCGGCCGGCCGCGCCGGAAGCGGGGAGGACGGAGATTCTTCGGGGTACGGCCCGCGGGACGAAAGCGCCGCTGCGGGCGCCGCGGAAGAGGCGTCCGGAACGCCGCAAGGTTACGGCCAGCAGGGCGGAAGCGCCGCGGCGGGCGTTACGGGAGAGGCGCCCGGAACGCTGCAGGTGTACGGCCCGCGGGGCGAAGGCACCGTGCCGGATCCGGCAGAACCGATCCGTCTGGTGCGGGAGCTGAAAGAGGAACTGGGGGTCGCGATGGTGAACCTGACCATGGGGAATCCCTATGTGACCACCCATGTGACACGGCCTTTTGACGGGGGGAAATACGTGCCCCGGGAACATCCGCTGTCGGGCGTCGCCCGCATGATCGGCGGGATCGGGCAGGTGAAGCGGGCCGTGCCGGAAATGGTCATTTCCGCTTCGGGGCCTTCGTATCTGCGCCAGTACAGCGATCTGTTCGCCGCCGGCGCCATCGAGGAAGGTCTCTGCGACGCGATGCTGTTCGGCAGGATGTCCTTCGCCAATCCGGCGTTCGCGGACCAGATTCTCTCGTCCGGACGAATCGACGCGGGGCAGGTCTGCGTCGCCTGCGGCAAATGCGGGGACCTGATCCGGGCCGGCAAGCCGACCGGCTGTGTGGTGCGGGACGCGGGAACCTATCTTTCGTATTTCCGGGAATATCAGGAGGAAGAACGGCTCCGCGGCCTGTAACTTTTTGATTATAACCTTGCAGAAATGAGGAAAAAGGGATGAAAAAGGTTGCAATCGTCACCGGCGCGAGCCGCGGGATCGGCTATGCCGTCGCGAAACGCCTCGGAAAGGACGGCTGCCGCGTGGTCCTGATGGCTTCCGGCAGCCGTGAGAAATACGAGGAGCCGCTGCGGCGGCTGGAGGAGGAAGGCATCGAATATCTGTATGTCCGGGGCGATATAAGCGTGCAGGCGGACCGTTTGCGCCTGGTGGAGGAAACCGTGAACCGCTTCGGGGCGATTCATATACTGGTCAATAACGCCGGGGTTGCGCCGGCGGTCCGCTCGGATCTGCTGGACATGACGGAAGAAAGTTTCGACCGGGTAATCGGGATCAATACCAAAGGGAACCTGTTCCTGACCCAGGCGGTGGCCAGACAGATGATGAAACAGCCACTTGAAGGAAAAAAACGCGGCGTCATTATTAATATTTCCTCCTGCTCGTCCGTGGTCTCCTCGGTGAACCGGGGCGAATACTGCGTCTCGAAAGCGGGTGTCTCCATGCTGACCACGCTGTTCGCCGACCGTCTGGCCCCGGAAGGAATTCTGGTCAACGAAGTCCGTCCCGGCGTAATCGCCACGGACATGACCGGCGCGGTTCGGGAGAAATACGACCGTCTCATCGAAAAAGGCGAATTTCCCATCGCCCGGTGGGGAACGCCGGAAGACGTGGCCGGCGCCGTGGCCGCGCTGGCCGGCGACGATTTCCTCTACACGACCGGAAGCTATATCGACGTAGACGGCGGATTTCATATCCGGCGGCTTTAGGCGGCCGGGAGAGGGCGGGCAGGGCTCATCGGAGGCGGGAAAGGAACTGCGGGTTTCCCCTGGGAATTTACTCTGAAAGCCCAGTCGCAACGGGCAGGCGGATGGACTGCTCGCAGGCCA
>CAZPGD010000052.1:0-8328 GCA_964585865.1 uncultured Hungatella sp.
ATCGAGAACGTGATCCGCGTGCTGGAGGATCTGGAGGACCAGAAGTTTTCCAATCTGGAGTTTGTGGAACTGAACGCCTGCAACGGCGGCTGTATCGGCGGCGTGCTGACGGTGGAGAATCCTTACGTGGCGGAGGTCAAGCTGAAAAGGCTGCGCAAATATATGCCGGTGGCCCGCAGCCACATGGGGGAGGACGCGGAAAAATACGTGCCGTGGACCACGCTCGTGCAGTTCGAGCCGGTGTTCCGCCTGGGCGACAACGTGATGGAGAGTTTTTTCCGGCTGGAGCAGGTGGAGCGTCTCTGCAAGCGCCTGCCGGGACTGGACTGCGGTTCCTGCGGCGCGCCGACGTGCAAGGCATTGGCGGAGGACATTGTGCGCGGGGAGGCCAGCGAGAAGGACTGTATTTACTATCTGAGGGAAAATCTGCATAAGTTGTCGCAGGAGGTGTCGGTGCTGGCGGACGATATGGCGGACGGCACCCGCGGGGGCAAGGATGTGGTGCCGGTCCTGCGGGATTATATCAGGCGGATCGCGGAAGAAATGACGTTTCTGGACGATAAGGTGAAAGATCCGGAAGGAGACGGCGAAGGGGAATAAAGAAGGACACGGCCGCGGCGGGAAGAGCGCGAGAGTGCGAAGGAACACGGCCGCGGCGGGAGGAGCGCGGAGAGTGCGGAAGGACACGGATGAACGGAGGGAAAAGTTTTGACGGTACAACAGCTGACAGATAAGCAGATGTTTTCGGTAATCAGTCCCGGCGAGGACCCGGGACGGGAGATTACGGGAGTGTTTTGCTGCGATTTACTGAGCATTGCCATGGGAAAAGCGCCGGCAGGCAGCGCATGGGTGACGGTGATGGGCAATGTGAATACCATAGCGGTGGCGACGCTGGCGGACGTGGCCTGCGTGATCATCGCGGAAGGGGCCGCCCTCGATGAAGTGGCGCAGGCGCGGGCGAAGCAGCAGGGGGTAACGGTTCTGGCAACGGAAGAGCCGGTGTTCGACGCGGCCCTGAAAGTGTATCACGAACTGCATGGCTGAATTATATTATGATCTTCACATCCATTCCTGCCTTTCCCCATGCGGAGACGACGACATGACCCCGGCCAATATCGTAGGCATGGCCATGCTGAAGGGACTGGATGTGATTGCGCTGACCGATCACAATTCCAGCAGGAACTGCCCCGCTTTTCTGGCGATGGCGGAGGAATACGGCATTCTGGCGCTCCCGGGCATGGAGATCAATACTTCCGAGGAGGTTCACGCGGTATGCCTGTTTGAGACGCTGGAGGCTGCCCTTGATTTTGATTCCTACGTTTATAAGCGGCTGATCCCGGTTCCGAACAATGAGGCGATTTTCGGCAAGCAGCAGATCTACGACGCCAATGACCAGATCTGCGGCACCGAGCCCAATCTGCTGATCAACGCCACGACCATTTCGTTCGACGAACTGTGGCCGCTGGTGCGCGGTTTCGATGGCGTCATGTTCCCGGCTCATGTGGACAAGTCCGCCAACAGTCTGATTGCCAATCTGGGTTTTGTCCCGCCGGACAGCCGGTTCACGACGGCGGAGGTGAAGGATCTGAAGAAACTTCACGGGCTCATACAGACGAACCCGTACCTG
This sequence comes from uncultured Hungatella sp., assembly GCA_964585865.1. Taxonomy (GTDB): domain Bacteria; phylum Bacillota; class Clostridia; order Lachnospirales; family Lachnospiraceae; genus UBA3402. Next base: position 1,628 of record CAZPGD010000052.1, read on the forward strand.
GCGACCTGCCGGATCGTCAGCAATTCCGACGCCCATTATCTGGAACACATCAACGAGCCGCAGCTGACGCTGCATGTGGAGGAGAAAAGCGCGCGCGGGGTGCTGGACGCGCTTCTTACGAGGGCGGAGAGCGGTTCGGCGGCGGAAAATGGCGGGTGAGGAAGGTGCCGGATGAGGGATTCCGGTGAGGAGATTCCCGGATGAGGAAGATGGCGGATGAGGGGACTCCGGTGAGGAGATCCCGGATGAGGGGATTCCGGTGAGGAGATCCTCGGATGAGGAACCTTCGCGGTGAGGGCGGAAGGAAAGAGTTTTGCCTGGTGAAGTGAAAGAAGAGCCGGTGCGGCTGCAGAAGGAAGGCGCCGCCTTGCGGCGGGAAACTGCAGGACGGTTCCCGGGCCGTAGGGCGGCGGTTTTTTATGCCCGTAAAAATTGGCGGCGCGTACATTCCGCGACCCGCGTGTTTATTCGACGGGTTTATTGAGATACCGGTACACGGTAGGAACGGAGACGGACAGCTGGGAGGCGATCTCCGCTACCGCGCCCTTCATCATTAATACGCCGTCGTCATTGAGACGGTGCACCGTGCGGATCTTCTCCTGCAGGGACATCCTCGCGGGCGGGACGCCGCTCTGTGCGATGATATCGGCGATCCGGTTATGCATGATGCTGGTCACGGGATTTTCCAGCCATTCGGAAACTTCGGATTCGCCGGGCTTTGCCAGATTGAATTGCTCCAGAAGGTTGTGTACCGCCGTGTTGATCTGGTGAACCGTCGTCAGATCCTTATTGATGCAAAGGAGGCCGATCAGCCGCCCCCTGTTTTTAATATAATAGGTAGAAGACAGGAATTCCCCGTTTTTATTGCGCCCGATGTAGTTGGCAATGTAATCGGAATGTTCATAAGAACTCCGGTCGATGATGTCCCGGGCCAGATCCGTGACCGGGCTGCCTACCTGCCTGCCGGAGACGTTGTTCTGGATGGCGATCAGGGAGCGTTCCGGATGGGACACGTCGTGGATGGCGACTTCGCAGCCGGGGCCGCAGACCTGCGCGAGAAACGGGGCAATATTTACGTAAGCCTGTAATAAATCTTTATCAGTCAAGTCCTCAACTCCTATCGACAGTTTTCTCAATGTGATAATCATTTTCTCATTCTATCAGAGATTCCGGTTTCCAACAATCAGCATATTGCACAAAAAGGAGCGGATAATTTTGTGAACAACAGAGTGAGAAAAATCGTTGCAATGTGATACAGGAAGTGTTAATCTATGTTTAACTAATAAAATAATTATAAAAGTGATAATTATTTTATTTGCAACGGCGAACGGTTCGCGCAGTGTATTTTCTGCTGACCGCGGCAGACAGAAAACCCGCGACGCTCGTTTTCTGTTGCGGGGAACAGGACGGAGTGTTGTATGAAACGACGGAGATTTGCGAAAGCAGGTTTCGGAGAGAAAGGAGGAAAACATGGCGAATAAAGCGGTACAAACGCAAAACGCGCCCCGGGCAATCGGACCGTATTCACAGGCCGTCGCGTCGGAAGAGACCGTGTATGTATCCGGTCAGCTGCCCATTGACCCGGCTACCGGTGCGTTCGCGGGAGAGGACATTGTCAGTCAGACCCGGCAATCCCTGGCGAATGTGCGGGCGATCCTGGAGGAGGCGGGGATGACGATGGCCGATGTGGTCAAGACCACGGTTTATCTGGCGGATATCGCGGAGTTCGGCGCGATGAATGAAACGTACGCGGAGTTCTTCTCGGCGCCTTACCCGGCCAGAGCGGCATTTCAGGCAGCGGCGCTGCCGAAAGGCGCGCGGGTGGAAATCGAGTGTATTGCGGTGAAAAACTTTAGCGGGTCCGCGGCAGCGAAAAAGGAGAGAACGGATGAAATACGATTTTGATCATGAACTTTGTCGTTTTGGCACTTACAGCATGAAATGGGACGACGATGCCTTTTTCAAGGTTATTACGCCCAATCTGCGTCTTGACAGGGATACCATTCGGCTGAATCTCGCGGATATGGATTTCCGCACCGCTCCGGCGGTGGTCAGAGCCATGCACCGTGTGGCGGATTTTGAAAATTACGGATACTGTACCGTTACGTCCGCTCCGGAGTATAAACCCGCCATTATCGGCTGGTACAGGCGGCGCCATGGCGTGGATATCGATCCGGAATGGATTGTTCATTCCAACGGCGCTCTGGAGGGTGTGCAGCAGACAATCCTCGCGTTTTCCAAACCGGGAGACGGTGTGATCCTGTGCCGTCCCATTTACCGGAATTTTACGGGTATTATCGAACAGACCGGCCGCCACGCGGATAACTGCCAGATGATCAACAACGGCGGCGGAGACTATCAGATGGATTGGGATGGACTGGAAAGAATCTGCGCCAAACCGGATAATAAAGTGTTCGTACTCTGTTCGCCTCAAAACCCGGTCGGGCGTGTCTGGAAACGGGAGGAACTGGAACGGCTTGCCGAAATTTGCCGTAAAAACAACGTGGTAATCGTCTCGGATGAAATTCACTCCGATATTATTCGCAAGGGCGTGAAACACATTCCCATCATTGACGCCGTGCGGGACTTGAGCAATATTGTCATGGTTTCCGGAGTGAATAAAACATTTAACCTGATGGGGCTGCACTGCGCGTATTCGATCATTCCGGATGAAACGCTGCGCGGACAGTTCCTGGCGGGATATGAGCCGGCGATGCCCACCGCCTTTGCTCTGGCGGGCATGATCGCGGCCTATAATGAAAGCGAGGACTGGGTGGATGCTCTTAATGAGTATCTGGACGACGCCCTGACCGCCGCGGTGGCTTATATAAAGGAAAGACTGCCAAAGGTTAAGGCTTATGTGCCGGAAGGCAGTTATGTGCTGTGGCTCGATTTTGCCGATTACGGCTATGACCTGCCCACTCTGCAATCTATTATCTATCAGATGGCCAACGTGGCGCTGCAAAAGGGCACGTCCCATGATCCGGAGCGGGGAGGCTGTTTCATGCGTCTGTGTCTGACCTGTTCGAAGGCGACCGTGCTGAAAGCGATCGACCGTATCGCGCGGGCATTTGCCGATTATGAAAAGGAACATCGCGAAAAACAAGCGGAATAACAGGCAAAGGAGGTAATTTGCAATGGAAAAAAAGTTAAATCTGTTCGATCTGATCTCCATCGGTGTCGGCTGCATCATCGGATCCGGTGTCTTTGCGCTGATGGGAGCCGGTATTTCCTATGCGGGACGCGGCATCACGCTGGCCATATTCATCGCCATGGGACTGTGCGTGCTGCAGTCCGTTTCATCGCCGCTGCTTACCCGTATTTTTGAGGCAAAAGGCGGTGAATATACGATTAATTCTCTGATTTGCCCGCCGTTTGTCACCGGTTTTACGGTGGGATGGGATATTGTGTTCCGCGCCGGCGCCATGTCGGTTACGGCACTCGCCCTGACCCAGTATCTGGCCCGCCTGTTTCCGGTCGTGGAAAGTTACACGAAACTGGTGGCGATTGCGGTTATGACGCTGGCTTTCCTGTGCGTACTGGCCGGAGATAAGATCGCCGCGCAGGTGCAGAATGTGATGTGCGTCTTTATGTATATTGCGCTGGGGCTGTTCGTGATTTACGGTTTTATTAAAATGGATCCCGCCGCTTACGCGGGGGAACCGATGCTGCCGAACGGGACGCAGGGTCTGATCATGGCGGTGGCGCTGATGTCCTATACCTGCAACGGGTTCCAGTATGTGGTCAATATGGGAAAAAGCGCGGCGAAACCTACGCGGAACATTCCGCTGGCTTTCTGCTTATCCGCGCTGGCGGGCGCCGTTATTTACGGCCTGATCGGGTTTGCGGCCACACATGCGTATTCTTTCAATGAAATCAGCGGCAAAAACCTGGGAGGAATTGCCGAGATGATGATGCCGGGCGGTCTGTACCTGTTCTTTTTGGTGGGCGGCGCGATTTTTGCCCTGGCAACTTCGATGGTCGGCGGTATTATTTCCGGTTACAGGCCGCTGATGGCCTGTGCCGACGACGGCTGGCTGCCCGCCATCCTGGCCAGGCGCACGAAGCTTGGCAATGTACCTTACGTGCAGGCCGTGCTGTATATTCTGAGCGCGATCCCGATTCTGGCAGGTTTGGATCTTGGCGACGTGGCTACCATCTGCCTGTTTCCCGGCGCGTTTCGGAAAATGTTTGTCAACATCTATGCGATGACGGTTCCGCAGCGGTTTGAAACCGCGTGGAAAAACAGCGGTTTGAAGATATCGGCCGGTCTTTATCGGTTCCTGCTGGGAATCGGTACGGCGGCGGCGCTGGTCTTATGCGTGTTCTATTTCATCAGCAACCCGGATCTGCGAATCCTGATGATACTGGTTGCTGTCGGTATCGCGGTCTATTCGTTTCTGTGCTGTAAGTTCGGCCATGTCAAATCGTCCGCGAAGGAAGAATACGGGGAAGGATAAAATTTAAGACAGGAAAAGAGGGAATCGAAAATGAAAGCATCGGTTATTTATCATTCCGTAACCGGCAATACGAAAAAAATGGGCGAACGGATCGTAAAGGGAATGAACTCGGCAGAAGGAGTGGAAGCGCGCGCGTTCCCCATCGAAGATGTGGATGTGGAATTTGCGCGGGAATCCCGCTGTATCGTATTCGGTTCGCCTATTTATGTCGCGCATATCAGCAGTCAGATGATGGAATATCTGATTAAAGGCGCGGGCAAACTGGGACTGGCCGGCAAGCTGACGGGAGCGTACACAACGGCGCAGTATGTGCACGGCGGCGGGGATCTGGGGATTCGCGAGATGCTGGATCACTGTATGACCATGGGGGCGCTGGTATATTCCGGAGGCGGATCGTTTGGCGCGCCGGTCATTCATCTGGGGCCGGTTGGCATCGATAATACGATGGATATTGATCAGTTTGCCGAAAATTTTGAAATTTACGGAAAACGGATGGCCGCGAAGGCGGTCGAGATTTTCGGATCCTGAGGTTTTGGGGTTGGAAAATCGGCAGAAATGCTGTATAATTTTCAAAGGCGGGACGGTATCTGAACGGACAGATAGACGAATGCGGTATTCATTTCGCGGGCCGCGCACATGATTTTGTGCCGGCCCATGGGGGAATCGGGAGCATCCTGACCGACATCACTACGACAGGAGGGCAGCATCTATGAAATACGATTTTACTTCCATCATGGACCGGCGCGGAATGGACGCGATCGCGGTGGACGGGCTGGGGAAGGGGTTCGCGCCGTCGAAGCCGCGGGAAGGGTTCGACGTGATCCCCATGTGGATCGCGGATATGAATTTTCCGACGGTGCCGACGATCCAGGAGGCCGTCATTGAGCGGGCGAAGCACCCGGCGTTCGGGTATTTTGACCTGACGGACGAATATTTTGACTCCATCATTCGCTGGCAGGAGACGAGGCATGGCCTGACCGGCCTGACGAAGGAGTGTATCGGCTACGAGAACGGCGTGCTGGGCGGCGTGGTTTCGGCGCTGAGCGCGTTTGCGGCGCCGGGCGATCCGGTGCTGCTGCACAGTCCGACCTATATCGGGTTTACCAACAGTATCGGGAACAACGGTTTCCGCATCGTTCATTCGCCTCTGAAAAAGGACGGGGACGGCGTCTGGCGGATGGATTATGAGGACATGGACGCGAAGCTGAAAGCGGAAAAGATCCATGTGGCGGTGTTCTGCAGTCCGCACAATCCCTGCGGCCGCGTCTGGGAGCGGTGGGAGATCGAGAAGGCCATGGAAGTGTACAGGGAGAATGACTGCGTGGTGATTTCCGATGAGATCTGGTCGGATATTATACTGACGGGCTATGAACATGTGCCGACGCAGATGGTGAGCGAGGACGCAAGAAACCGCACGGTGGCGCTGTACGCGCCCAGCAAGACGTTCAATCTGGCGGGACTGGTGGGCAGCTACCATATTATACTGAACCCGTATCTGCGGGACCGGGTGAGGGCAAAAAGCGAGAAACCGCATTATAATTCGGCGAATGTATTTTCCATGCACGCGCTGATCGGCGCGTACAGGCCGGAAGGGTACGAGTGGGTGGATGAGCTCTGCCAGGTGATTACGGGCAATGTGAAGTATGCCTGCGGTTACATCCGGGAGCGTTTTGAGGGCGTCGAGGTGTCGGAGCCGCAGGGGACGTACATGCTGTTTCTGGACTGCGGCGGGTGGTGCGAGAAGCATGGCAGGAGCATTGAAGAACTGGAGAAGGCCGGATGGGATGTCGGCGTGGCCTGGCAGGACGGGCGCATGTTCTTCGGCCCGTGCCATATCCGCATGAACCTGGCGCTGCCGCTTTCCCGCGTGAAGGAAGCGTTTGACCGGCTGGACCGGTATGTGTTTAACGCTTAAGCCGCCGGAGAGCGGGAACCGGCCCGGCGGGCCGTTTGCATTATACCGGATATGAAAGCGTTGGTTTGGCAGCAGAAATGGAGGCGGAGAACCGTATGGCCGGAGAAATGAAGAAGAGCCTTTCGATTGGAACGGAATTTTTTGACGAATTGCGGAAGAAAGATTACTATTACGTGGATAAGACCGGGCTGATCGCGGAACTTTTACGTGCTTCCGCGAAAGTAACCCTGTTTACAAGACCGCGGCGGTTCGGCAAGACGCTTGCCATGACGACACTGAAGTGCTTCTTCGAAATCGGGGGTGATCCGTCGTTATTTGACGGACTG
>CAZPGD010000053.1:0-8200 GCA_964585865.1 uncultured Hungatella sp.
TAGAACCGCGTAAATACTGAAAAAGCAAAGCAATACCGGCAAAAAAAGGAGTCTCGGACGGCTCCTTTTTCGCTTCTAAAGTGGCAAACTCGGGTGGATAATGCTGTGGATGCTGTGGATAACCTTTTTTGGATATTAAGGATATAGGGTTAAAAAGTTTTGATGGCATGTACTTACGTTTATGACCTTGCATGAAATCTTTTATCTCTGTCTTGATATGTTCATTAATTTAAAGAAAGAAGCGATAAATCCGGTCCAAGGCAGCCGGCTCCGTCTCCGGATCCGATGAAAATCTTGCCATTTCCATGTTTTTTTGTTACAATTGCCCCTGTAAGGCCCGAACAGAACGGGAATGGGATTGGGATCAGAAATGGAATTGAAAATGGAACCGGAAATGGAATCAGAATAAGGGAGGAAATGCGATGCTGTACGACGGGAAAATATGGATGGGAACGTCCGGACAAGAGCGGCTGTCCATCCTTCCGAAGATGGCGAACCGCCACGGTTTGATTGCCGGAGCGACCGGAACGGGGAAAACGATCACGCTGAAAGTGATGGCGGAATCGTTCAGCGACGCGGGCGTGCCGGTTTTTCTGGCCGACGTGAAGGGCGATCTGGCGGGAATGTGCCGGCCGGGCGCCGAATCGGACGATATGGGAAAACGGATCGGGGAATTCGGGCTTGCGGACGCGGGCTTCCGGTTCCGCGCCTATCCGGTCTGCTTCTGGGATATTTTCGGACAAAAGGGACTTCCCCTGCGCACGACCATCAGTGAAATGGGGCCGACGCTGCTGGCAAGGCTCATGGAGCTGACACCCGCGCAGAGCGACATCCTTTCCATCGTGTTCCGGATCGCCGACGACGAGGGGCTGCTGCTTCTGGACAGCAAGGATCTGCGGGCGATGCTCGGCTATGTGGGGGAGAATAATAAGGATTACGCCGCCCGGTACGGCAATATGCCGAGGCAGAGCATCAACAGCATCCTGCGGAACCTGGCGGCGCTGGAAGAGCAGGGCGCGGAGCAGTTTTTCGGGGAGCCGGCGCTGGATATCCGCGACTGGTTCCGGACGGATTTCGACGGGCGCGGGGTGATCAATATCCTGCACAGCGAGAGCCTGATTCAGGAGCCGATGATGTATTCCACGTTTATGCTCTGGATGCTCTCGGAACTTTTTGAGATTATGCCGGAGGCGGGCGACTGCGACCGGCCGAGGATGGTATTTTTCTTTGACGAGGCGCATCTGCTTTTTGACGGCGCGCCGAAGGCGCTGCTGCAGAAGATCGAGCAGGTGGTGCGGCTGATCCGTTCAAAGGGCGTGGGGATTTATTTTGTTACGCAGAGTCCGCGGGACATCCCGGACGGCGTGCTGGGGCAGCTGGGAAATAAGATCCAGCACGCGCTGCACGCCTATACGCCCGCGGAGCAGAAAGCCATCCGGGCGGCGGCAGATTCGTTCCGGGAGAATCCGGAGTTTGATACCAGGGAAGTGCTGACACAGCTGGGAATCGGGGAGGCGCTGGTGTCTTTCCTGCAGGAGGACGGAACGCCTTCCGTGGCGAAGCGCGTGAAAATCCTGCCGCCGCAGAGCCGGATGGGCCCCATTGACGATGAGGAGCGCCAGGCGGAAATCAGCGGCAATGTGCTGTATGCCAGGTACGGCGTCATGACGGACCGTGATTCCGCCTATGAATTTTTTGAGAGAAGGCTGAAGCAGCAGACGAAGGAAGAGGAAGAGAGGACGGCTCTGGAAGAGCAGCGGAAGGCGGAAGAAAAGGCCGCCCGCGAGGCGGAAAAGGAGGCGGAGCGCCGGGCGAGGGAAGCGGAAAAGGAAGAAGAACGCCGGGCGAGGGAAGCGGAAAAGGAAGAAGAACGCCGGGCGAAGGAAGCGGAAAAGGAAGAGGAACGCCGGGCGAAGGAGGCCGCAAAGGAGGCGGAGCGTCAGGCGAAAGAAGCGGAGCGCCAGGCGAGAGAAGCCGCGAAAGAGGCGGAACGGCGGGCGAAAGCGGAGGCGAAGGAGCGGGAAGCGGCTGAAAAAGCCAGGAAACGCGCCATCAGCAGTGTGGCGAGGACCGCCGCCGGTACCATTGGCCGGGAAGTGGGCAATGAACTGGGCAAATCCGTGGGAGGCAGTTTCGGCAAACGCCTGGGCGGAAATCTGGGCGCCAGTATCGGCCGCGGGATTCTGGGCACGCTTTTCGGAAAATAAATAACGGTTTACGCGAATTGGCGTCTTTTGCGAAAGGTTCGATTACAGGAATGACGGAGCGGCAATCCGCCGGGCAGGCGGAAGAAAAAAGCGCGCGCGTCCCGCTTCCGGCGGAATTTCTGGAGCGGATGAAGGGGTTACTGGGCGCGGAGTTTGAGGAATTCCTCTTAAGCTATGAAAAGGAGCGGACCCGGGCGCTGCTGCTCAACCCGCTGGCACCGGAGGAAGCCGCGCGGCTGTCTGCGCGGGCGTTCCATCTGCGGGAGGTTCCCTGGGCCGTGGGCGGATTTTACTATGAGGAGGAGGACAGGCCGGGCCGCCACCCGTACCATGAAGCGGGGCTTTACTATATACAGGAGCCGAGCGCGATGGCGGCCGCAGAGTTTCTGGGGGCTTTGCCGGGTGAACGGATCCTGGATCTGTGCGCGGCTCCCGGCGGCAAGACGGTGCAGATCGCGGGGCAGATGCGGGGGCAGGGTCTTTTGCTGGCCAACGAGATCCATCCGGACCGGGCCGGGATATTGTCCCGGAACGTGGAACGGATGGGGATCCCCAACGCGCTGGTGATGAATGAGGACCCGCGGAGACTGGCCGGCCGTTTTCCGGAATATTTTGACCGTATTCTGGTGGATGCTCCCTGTTCCGGAGAGGGGATGTTCCGCAAAGATGAAGCGGCGAGGGCGGAATGGAGTTTGCGGCGCGTGCGGCTTTGCGCGAAACGGCAGGGGGAGATTCTGGACTGTGCCGCCGGGATGCTGAAGCCGGGGGGCAGGATGGTGTATTCGACCTGCACGTTCGCTCCGGAGGAAGATGAAGGGGTGATCGGGGCTTTCCTGGACAGCCATCCCGATTTTACGGTGGAACACGCGGAGGACCGGAGGGGTTTGTCTCCGGGCCGGCCGGAGTGGGCCGGAAGCGGCCGCGAGGAGCGGGTCGACAGCAGCCGTGAGGGATGTGCGGACAGCGTCCGCGTGGAATGTGCCAAAAGCGACCGTGAAAAACGGGTTGGAAGCAGCCGTGAGGAATGTGCCAAAAGCGACCGTGAAGAATGGTCCGGAAGCAGCCGTGCGGAGTGTGCCGGGTGTGCAGACAGCAGCCGGCCGGAACTGGGACGGACGTTCCGGATCTGGCCGCACAGAGCGGAAGGGGAGGGCCATTTTATCGCGGTTCTCCGTAAAAGAGGGGAAGGGAGCGGCGGGAAAGGAGCGGAGACGGTTTCCCGGACGGCCGGCGCGGCGAAGGCGGCGCGGCTCCGGGACCATGCGGAAAACGGCAAGAGAAGGGGCGCTTACGGGGAAGCGCTGAAGGCATGGAAGGAATTTCGGGAGGATACGCTGCTGCCGGGTGTGCTGGCGGATACGGATCGGCTCTTGCTGTTCGGGGAGCAGCTGTATTTGGCGCCGGAGGGGATGCCGGCAACGGACGGGCTGAGAGTTCTGCGGCCGGGTCTGCATTTGGGAACGGTGAAAAAGAACCGTCTGGAGCCGTCCCACGGGCTGGCGCTGTATCTGCGGAAAGAGCAGGCGCGGCGCAGGTATTCCATGGAGTCCGGCGGGGAGGAGATTCGGCGCTATCTGAGAGGCGAGTCGCTTCGGGACATCCGGGATGTGCGGGAGCGGGAAGCCGGACCGAAAGATGCGCAGAGCGGGAGCGGCTGGGTCCTGATGCTGGTTGACGGCTGCTCCGTCGGCTGGGCCAGACAGAGCGGCGGCCAGCTGAAGAATCATTATCCGAAGGGCCTGCGCCGGTGAAGGCAGTTCCGTGAAACGCTGCGGGCGAAGGCGGCTTCCTAAAGACGGTGCAGGTGGAGACGGTTCCCGGGAATGGTGCGGATGGCGCGTATGAGGGCAGTTCCCAAAATACAATGCAAAGAAAAGCGATTTCCCGGCCGCCGGTTCCGCCCCGGATTTGTCGCGGACGATCCCCGACGGCCGGCGGAAATTGTAAAAAATACGGTTCAATGAGAGGAAAAAACGACCGAGGTGGGCCTGATTTCCCATTTTCCGCATAAAAACAGCCGCTTTGTGGGGGAGAAACACAAAAATATATTTCCAATTTATGAAAAATATGTTACAATATCACTGAGGATCCGGATAACGCCCGCGTGAACCGGCGTTTGACGGGTATCTCCGTCGGGACGAAAGTCGGGACGGTGAATGGATGGACAGCCGAATTGTAACTATTGGCATATACGATTTAAAGGAAGAGCGCATATGAAAAAATTGGAAATATGTCTGATGTGCCTGTTCCTGTTTCTCCTCTGCGGATGCGGGCGTTACGAGCGGATCGAGACGACGCCGGCCCCGGCGGCGGCGAGCCCTCATTCGGATGAGACGGACGTAGAGGAAAGCGGGGAAGGAACCGGGACAAGCATGGTGGAGCTGACGACGGAAGCGGAGCCGGAAACGGCCGCGCCGGAATGGAGCGGCGGGCCCGTGAAGGCGGTTTACCTGACGGCCTATGTGGCCGGCACGCGGAATATGATGGATGAGATTCTTACCCATATCGATGAAACGGAAATTAACGCGGTCGTGATTGATGTGAAAAATGACGAAGGGAGAGTGACATACGCCATGGATTCGCCCCTGGTGAGCGAATTCGGATCCGCGCAGAAGATTATTCCCGATATGGAGGCGCTGATGGCCAGACTGAAAGAGCGCCATATCTATACCATTGCCCGGATCGTGGCGTTCCGCGATCCCTACCTTCCGGAACAGCGCCAGGAATTCGGGCTCCATCTGGCGGACGGCAGTCTCTACCGCGATAAGGACGGCCTTCCGTGGGTCAATCCCTATAAGCGCGAAGTGTGGGATTATCTGGTGGAGGTGGCCGTCGAGGCCAGCCGGATGGGGTTTGACGAAGTGCAGTTCGATTATATCCGCTTCTCCACGGAGAAGGGGATCAACAACGTGGTTTACGATGAGGCGGACACCGGCGGGCTGAGCAAGACGCAGATTATCACGGAGTTTGTGGAGTATGCGTATGAGAAGCTGTCGGAGGAAGGCGTTCTTATGGCGGCCGATGTTTTCGGGACGATCATTGGCAGCGAGATCGACGCGGAGGCGGTGGGCCAGTCCTACGGGGAGATGGCGGCCAGTCTCGATTATATCTGTCCCATGATTTATCCGTCGCATTACGCGGACGGGAATTTCGGCATCGAGCACCCGGATACGCAGCCGTATGATACGATCCTGGCGGCGATGCAGAGATCGAAAGCGGAACTTTCGGATTTTGCCAGGAACGGGGAGCGCCAGGCCGTGGTGCGGCCGTGGCTGCAGGATTTTACGGCTTCGTACCTGGCGCATTATATCGACTACGGCCCGGAGCAGGTGCGCGAGCAGATTCAGGCGGTGTACGACGCCGGATATGATGAATGGATGCTGTGGAGCGCGTCCTGCAAATACCACTGGGATGGGCTGCGCACGCCGGAGGAGGCCGAGGCGGAGGCGGCGGAGATTGCCGCGCAGCGGGCAAACGTGCGGGAGAGCGCCGCGCCGGAGACGACTGAAGAAGGGGAGACGGCCGCGTAGCGCGCCGGTACCCGGGAAGCCGGGGCCGAAGCAGTAAGGAGATCGCCGTAGCGCGCCGGTACCCGGGAAGCCGGAACCGGAGCGGTAAGGAGACTGCCGCGGCGCGCCGACGCCCGGAGAACCGGGATCGAGACGCGGGAAGACCGCCGCGCAGCGCGCCGAGGCCGGAGAGGAACAGGATGTTTGATATTGAAGAGGAACTGAAAAAGCTGCCTGCTCAGCCGGGTGTCTACATCATGCACGATAAGCGCGACGAGATTATCTACGTCGGCAAGGCCGTCAGTCTGAAGAACCGGGTGCGGCAGTATTTTCAGAGCAGCCGGAACAAGACGGCCAAGATCGAGCAGATGGTGTCCCGGATCGCGTGGTTCGAATATATCGTCACCGATTCGGAACTGGAAGCGCTGGTCCTGGAATGCAATCTGATCAAGGAGCACCGGCCGCGGTACAATACGATGCTGAAGGACGATAAGACGTACCCTTACATCAAAGTAACCGTGGCGGAGGAATTTCCCCGGGTCCTGGTCACGCGGTCCTTAAAAAAGGACAAGAGCCGCTATTTCGGCCCCTACACCAGCGCGGGCGCGGTGAAGGATACCCTCGATCTGATCCGCAAACTGTACCGGATCCGTACCTGCAGCCGCAATCTGCCCCGCGATATCGGGAAGGAGCGCCCCTGTCTGAATTACCATATCCACCAGTGCGACGCTCCCTGCCAGGGCTATATCAGCCGGGAGGACTACGCGAAATCCGTCGCCATGGTGCAGGAATTTCTAAACGGGCACTACGACCAGATCCTGCGCCTTTTAAAGGAGCGGATGGCGGAAGCCTCGGACCGCATGGATTTCGAGAAGGCCATCGAGTACCGGGATCTGCTTTCCAGCGTGCAGAAAGTGGCTCAGAAACAGAAGATTACCAACGGCAACAGCACCGGCGACCGCGACGTGATCGCCGTGGCCCGCGACGAGACCGACGCCGTGGTCCAGGTTTTCTTCGTCCGGGAGGGGAAACTGATCGGGCGGGACCATTTTCACGTCAATGTCGCCATGGCGGAGAACCGCAGGCAGATCCTCACCAGTTTCTTGAAGCAGTTCTATTCGGGGACACCGTATGTGCCCGGTGAGTTGTGGCTCCAGGAGGAACCGGACGACCGCGATGTGATCGTCCGCTGGCTGGAATCCGGGAAGGGGCAGAAGGTGCGGATCGTGGTGCCGCAGAAAGGCCAGAAAGAACAGCTGGTGGAACTGGCGGAGAAAAACGCCGCTCTCATTCTCTCGCAGGACAAGGAAAAGATCAAGCAGGAGGAACTGCGGACCATCGGGGCGATGAACCAGATCGGGGAATGGATCGGGCTGCCCGGAATCCGCCGTGTGGAGGCCTACGATATTTCCAATACCGGCGGCATGGAATCGGTGGGTTCCATGATCGTTTTTGAGGACGGGCGCCCTAAGCGGAGCGATTACCGCAAGTTCCGCATCCGCTCGGTCCAGGGGCCGAACGATTACGCCTCCATGCGCGAGGTGCTGACGAGGCGCTTCCGTCATGGCCTGCGGGAGGCGAAGGAAGCGGAAGATGGGGGGACGGACCCGGACGGGGGGAGTTTCACACGCTTTCCGGATCTGCTGATGATGGACGGCGGGAAGGGGCAGGTCAATATCGCGCTCGGCGTGCTGCGGGAACTGGGGATCGAGATACCGGTGTGCGGCATGGTGAAGGACGACAATCACCGGACGAGGGGCCTGTACTATAATAACGCGGAACTGCCGATTGACCACCGTTCCGAGGGGTTCCGCCTGATCACGAGGATCCAGGACGAGGCCCACCGCTTTGCCATCGAGTACCACAGGAGCCTGCGCGGCAGGGAGCAGGTGCGGTCCGTTCTCGACGATATTCCGGGCATCGGCCCGGCGCGCCGCAAGGCGCTGATGCGGACGTTTAAATCCATTGAGGCGGTGAAGGCGGCCACGGAGGAGGAACTTGCCGCGCTGCCGGAAATGAACCGGCGGGCGGCGGCGAGCGTCTGGCATTTTTTCCATGACGCGGACGGCGGACAGACAGAAATGGAGACAGAAGGAGATTCCGGGAATGTTTGGAGTGACGATACAGGAACTGATTGACAAGATGGGGCTGCAGAACGTGACGCCGGAGATCGACGTGGAGAAAATGGTCCTGGCGCATCCGGACGTGAACCGTCCGGCCCTGCAGCTGGCCGGTTTTTTTGACCATTTTGACAATGAGCGCGTGCAGATCATCGGCAATGTGGAGCATGAGTTCCTTATGCAGATGGATCCGGCGCGGCGGCGGGCCGTTTATGACAGGCTGCTTTCCGAGCAGATCCCCTGCCTGGTCTATTGCCGCAGCATTATGCCCGACGAGGATATGCTGGAGCTGTGCAACCATTACGGCGTTCCCTGCCTGGTGTCGGACAAAACGACGTCCGATCAGATGGCGGAGATCATTCGC
>CAZPGD010000054.1:0-8191 GCA_964585865.1 uncultured Hungatella sp.
AAGCAAATAAAGGCTTTTCGGCTGTTTCGACACGATTGAACTGTTAAACACCCGAGTAAATCCCATTGTGGGATTTACTTTTGGAATTTACGTATTTCCCGGCAATACATTTTTTTGCAAAATATATCTTGTCACGCTTTGCACAATCATGGTATAATTCCCAAGGAAACCTATCAACCGTTCATTTTCAAAAGGCAGGTGAGCAGAGTGGACGCCAGTGACAGTCACGAACGACCGGCTGGTTATGATCAGAATGATCCGGAGATCCCCATATGTTCCGTTTGGGCGTCCGCGCGAGCTGCCCGCCGTTTGACGGAACCGGTATGGATGGAGTGCGTTCCGGTCACGTTCTGACCACCTTATTCCCTTTTGACGTTTCCGCGGGCGAAAAACGGCTGCCCGCGTTTTCCGGCAGGCACGCGCCGGCTCTGCTTCATTTGTAAGAGCGGGAGTATAAGCGGCGTGTTTCTGCTGCCTGTGACGGCCGGAAGCCCGGGCGGCGTATTTTTGTTGTTTCATAATAAGGAGGCTTTCTGACATGGAGAACGACATCGCAAGGGCGGATGAGGCCGCGTCCGCCAGGCCGGATTACGCGTCGGAAATTATTCGGATCATCCGCAGCAACGCTTCGCCCAAGGCCATGTGTGAAGAACTGGAAGATTATCATGAAAATGACATCGCGGATGTTCTCGATAAACTGACCGGGTCGGAGAGAAGGAAATTGTACCGCATTCTGGATGTCGAAATGCTGGCCGGCATTTTCGAGTACGCCCAGAGCGGGGACGCGGGGATTTTCCTGACGGAGATGGATATCCGGAAGGCGGCCGCGGTAGTGGAGCACATGGAATCCGACGCGGCTCTGGAGATTCTGCATGAGGTTGAAAAGGAAAAGCGCTCTCTGATTATCGAATGTATGGACGAGGAGGCGAAACGCGACCTGGCGCTTCTGTCCTCGTTTGATGAAGACGAGATCGGCAGCAAAATGACCACGAACCACATCGTCCTCCGGGAAAATATCACCGTCAAGCAGGCCATGAGCGCCCTGATCGAGCAGGCCCCGGAGAATGACAATATTTCCACGCTGTTTGTAGTGGACGAGAAGGGGGATTATTACGGGGCGGTAGATCTGAAGGAACTGATTATCGCCAGGCAAGGGACGGCGTTTGAAAATCTGATTATGACGTCCTATCCGTATGTGTACGGCCACGAGGATATTGACGACTGCATTGAGCGGCTGAAGGATTATTCCGAGGATCTGATCCCGGTTCTGGATAATGACAATCACCTGCTGGGCGTAATCACATCCCAGAACATTATCCAGGTCGTGGACGACGAAATGGGGGAGGATTATGCCAGGCTAGCCGGTCTGACCGCCGAGGAGGATCTGCGGGAGCCGCTTTCGGAAAGCATGAAAAAACGTTTGCCGTGGCTCTTCATTCTTCTGGGGATGGGTATGGTCGTTTCCTCCGTGGTGGGAATGTTCGAGCAGGTGGTTTCCCGGCTGCCGCTGATCATGGCGTTCCAGTCCCTGATTCTGGGCATGGCCGGAAACGTGGGTACGCAGTCCCTGGCCGTCACGATCCGCGTGCTGACCGATGAATCCGTGACCGGGCGCCAGAAGATGGGGCTGGTATGGAAGGAAATGCGCGTGGGATTTTTCAACGGGATCCTGCTGGGCGCGGCTTCCTTTGTCCTGCTGGGGCTGTATATCATAGCTGCGAAAAGCCGCGGCGCCGCGACGGCCTTTGCCATTTCCGGCTGCATCGGGATATCGCTGCTGGTGGCCATGGTCATGTCCAGCGCCGTGGGCACTTTGATTCCGCTGTTCTTCAAGAAGGTCGGGATCGATCCGGCCGTCGCTTCCGGGCCGCTGATTACCACGGTAAACGATCTGGTGGCCGTTGTCACTTACTACGGGCTCAGCTGGCTGCTGCTTATACGGATTATGAATCTGACGGGATGATACACGCGCCCCGGGCGGAACAGGGACGGGAGTGAAAAGAAGAGGGGCTTAATACTCGGGCGGAATGAAAGCGGAAAGGAGGGGGCTTCCGGATGGGATTGGAAAAGGAACGGGACGCGGCGCCCCCGTCCGATTTCGATGAAGAGGAAATCGGCAGCAGGATGACCGCCAATCACATCGCGGTCCGGGAACACCTCACGGTCAGGCAGGCCATGAAGGAACTGGTGCGGCAGGCGGCGGACAACGACAACATTTCCACCCTGTTCGTAACGGATGAGAAGGGCTGTTACCGCGGGGCGGTTGATTTGAAGGAACTGATTGTTTCCGGGCAGGACGGGGCTCTGGACGATCTGGTTATGACTTCCTATCCGTACGTGTACGGCCACGAAAATATCGACGGTTGTATCGAGCGGCTGAAAGATTATTCGGAAGACCTGATCCCGGTTCTGGACGGGGACAATCGTCTGCTGGGAGTGATCACTTCCCGGAGCGTGATCCGGGTGGTGGATGAAGAAATGGGGGAGGATTATGCCAGGTTCGCCGCGCTGACCGCGGAGGAGGATTTGAAGGAGCCGCTGAAGGAGAGCATGAGAAAGCGTCTCCCTTGGCTGTTCGTGCTGCTGGGTCTGGGAACGGCGGTCTCTTCCGTGGTCGGCATGTTCGAGCAGGTGATTGCCCGGCTGACGATCATTATGGCGTTCCAGTCGCTGATTCTGGATATGGCCGGAAATGTGGGGACCCAGTCTCTGGCCGTCACGATCCGCGTTCTCACGGACGGGAACCTGAGCGGCCGGCAGAAGGCGGGCCTTGTCTGGAAGGAGATGAAAGTCGGATTTTCCAACGGGATCCTTCTGGGGATCATCGCTTTCGGTATCCTCGGCATCTATGTAACGGCGGTTAAAGGGTACAAGGTTACGGCGGCATTCGCCATTTCCGGCTGTATCGGGGCCGCGCTGCTGATCTCGATGGTGATTTCCAGCGCCGTTGGCACCCTGGTTCCGCTGTTCTTTAAGAAAATAAAAATCGATCCCGCGGTGGCTTCCGGGCCGCTGATCACGACGATGAGCGACCTGACGGCCGTTGTCACCTATTACGGCCTCAGCTGGCTGCTGCTGGTGCGGGTCATGGTGTAGGGGCGGCCGATGGAAAGCTGCCGCTGACCGGTCACAAAACGGACATTTTGGAGGAATTTCCGGAAAAAGAGAAACTTCCGGGGAGAAGTTTTTCGAAGAAAAGATTTCCGAAAGATTTCCGGAAAAAAGAGAAGTTTCCGGGGCAAAGCCTCCCGGAAAAAAGAAAAGTTTCCGGGGGAGAGGCTTCCCGGAAAAAGGAAAGGAAGGAGTTTTAATTTGAAACGTTACAAGAAGTATGTCATGCCGTACCTGGCGTCGTTTATTCTGGCGCCGTTCCTGATGCTCTCGGAGGTGGTGGGCGAAGTCGCGCTGCCCAAACTCATGTCCCTGATCATCAACAACGGCATCGCCACCCGCAACATCCCCTATATTCTCGGGGTCGGTGCGGTCATGATCGTCATGGCCTGCGTCATGATCATCGGCGGGGTCGGGGGCGCCTATTTCTCCACCAGGGCGTCCACCTGCTTTACCGCCGATCTGCGGCGCGACCTGTTTGCCAAGGTGCAGGAATTTTCTTTCAACAATATTGACCGGTTCAGCACCGGTTCTCTGGTGACGAGGCTCACCAACGACCTGACCCAGATCCAGATGGTGGTCATGATGTGCCTGCGGATGGCGTTCCGCGCCCCGGGCATGTTTGTGGGCGCGCTGATTATGGCGCTGACCATGAACGCGCGGCTGGCGGTGATCGTGGTGATCGTGATCCCGCTTCTGGGAGGCGCGATTGCCTTTCTGATGATTAAGGCGTACCCGCTGTTCGGCGTCATGCAGCAGAAAATCGACCGCCTAAACTCCGGTATCCAGGAGTCCCTGACCAACGTGCGCGTGATCAAGTCCTTCGTGCGGGAGGATTTTGAAAATAAACGGTTTTCCGACATGAACCGGGATTTAAAGGAGCACAGCTTAAAGGCCATGAACATTGTCATTACCACGATGCCGGTCATGACGCTGGCCATGAACGTGACCACGATCCTAGTCGTCTGGTTCGGCGGCAATCAGATTATCGCGGGCCATATGGCCGTCGGCGACCTGACCGCCTTTACCACCTACATTATCCAGATCCTCTCGTCTTTGATGTCGCTTTCCATGATTTTCTTAAACGGCGCCCGCGCCATGGCGTCCATCAAGCGTGTCAACGAGGTTCTGGACGCGGAGA
This sequence comes from uncultured Hungatella sp., assembly GCA_964585865.1. Classification (GTDB taxonomy): domain Bacteria; phylum Bacillota; class Clostridia; order Lachnospirales; family Lachnospiraceae; genus UBA3402. Next base: position 4,253 of record CAZPGD010000054.1, read on the forward strand.
TCGACCTGACCGACGACAACGCGTCGAGAAAGGATCTGGAAGTGCGGGAAGGCCGTGTGGAATTTAAGGACGTCAGTTTCAGTTACAGTTCCGGCGCGCAGGACAAAGTGCTGGAGCACATCAGCTTTACGGCGGAGCCGGGGCAGGTGATCGGCATTATCGGCACCACCGGCAGCGGCAAGACCACGCTGGTGCAGCTGATTCCCAGACTGTACGACGCAACGGAAGGGCAGGTGCTGGTGGACGGCGTGGACGTGCGGGAATATTCCCTGCGCCATTTGCGCAACGGCGTTGCCATGGTGCTGCAGAAGAACGAGCTGTTTTCCGGCACCGTGGAGGAGAATCTTCGCTGGGGCGATGAGAACGCGTCCATGGAAGAGATCCGGGAAATGGCCGGCAGCGCGCAGGCGGATGAATTTATCATGGGGTTTGCCGACGGCTACGGCACGGAAATCGAGCAGGGCGGCACGAATGTGTCCGGCGGCCAGAAGCAGCGGCTCTGCATTGCCCGCGCCTTGCTGAAGCGGCCGAAAATCCTGATTCTCGACGACAGCACCAGCGCCGTGGACACGGCTACCGAGGCGAAAATCCGCGAAGCGTTCAACACGTCGCTTAAGGATACGACCAAGATCATCATTGCCCAGCGAATCGGTTCCGTGGAAGGGGCCGACAAAATCCTGGTGATGGACGACGGACGGATCACCGGCATGGGTACGCATGAGGAACTGATCAAGTCCTGCGAGGAATATCAGGAAATCTATTACTCCCAGAGGGACCGCGAGAAGGAAGGGCAGGTGAGCGCGTGATGGATAAGGCCCAGAGAGCGGAAAGTTTAAAGAGAAGGTACAGCAAATACGCTTCCAACGCGGCCGCCATGCGCGGACCCGGACCCGGCGGACGGGGAAGGCGTGGGCCCCAGCAGAGGGGGATCCCCAAGGGGGCGTTAAAGGGCAGCGGAAAGACCATTCGCCGGATCTTTGACTATCTGGACGAGGACAAGCCCAAAATGCTGATTGCCTTCGCCTGCGTGCTGGTCAGCACCGTCACGAACCTGGCGGGATCCTATATGCTGCGTCCGATTATCAACACCTATATCGCGCCCCTTGACGGCAGCCGCGGCGACGCGGCGGGGCTTCTGCGGGCGCTTCTGGTGATGGCTGCGGTCTATCTGACCGGCGTCGCGGCCAGCTACCTGCAGGCGCGGACGATGCTGAACATCGCGCAGAACGCCCTTCAGCGGATCCGCGACGATCTGTTCCGGAAAATGCAGGCGCTGCCTGTGCGTTTCTACGACAATCATAACAACGGCGATCTGATGAGCCGTTTCACCAACGACGTGGACGTGCTGGGGCAGATGCTGTCCAACACGCTGGTGCAGCTGTTTTCCGGCGCGCTCAGCATTTGCGGCACGCTGGCGCTGATGCTCTACACCAACGTCTGGCTGACGCTGGTAACGGTGGTTCTGGTGCCTTTCATGCTGCACGCCGGCGGGGCCGTCGCCAAGCGGAGCCAGAAGTATTTTAAGGCGCAGCAGGAATCGCTGGGCGCGGTCAACGGGTATGTGGAGGAAATGGTCAGCGGCCAGAAGGTCGTGAAGGTTTTCTGTCACGAGGACGTGGCGAAGGAAGAATTCGGCATTTTAAACGACGATCTGCGGGAAAATCAGATCCGCGCGCAGTTCTTCGGCGGTCTGATGGGGCCGGTCATGAACTGTCTGAATCAGGTGAATTATTCCCTGACGGCGGCCGTCGGCGGCGTGCTCTGCGTGCTGCGCGGTTTCGATATCGGCGGACTGACGGTATTTCTAAACTATTCCCGCCAGTTCTCGCGGCCGGTCAACGAGATTTCCCAGCAGGTGTCGCAGGTATTTTCGGCGCTCGCCGGCGCGGAGCGCGTGTTCGCGGTTATCGACGAGGAGCCGGAACCGGCGGACGACACGGACGCGGTTTCCTTAAACCCCATGGTCGGCCATGTGGTGCTGGATCATGTGTATTTCGGCTATAACCCGGACAAGACGATTCTGAAGGACATCAGCCTTTACGCGAAGCCGGGGCAGAAGATCGCCTTCGTCGGATCGACCGGCGCGGGCAAGACGACGATTACCAACCTGATCAACCGTTTCTACGATATTCAGTCGGGCACGATCACGATTGACGGCGTGGATATCCGGCATTTGAAAATGGATAACCTGCGCGCGAATATCGCGATGGTGCTGCAGGATACGCACCTGTTTACCGGCACCGTCCGCGAGAATATCCGCTACGGACGGCTGGACGCCACCGATGAGGAGGTGGTTGAGGCGGCGAAGACGGCCTCGGCCCATTCCTTTATCATGCGGCTCCCGAAGGGATACGATACGGAGTTGACCGGCGACGGCGCGAATCTGAGCCAGGGGCAGAGGCAGCTTCTGAATATCGCCCGCGCGGCCATTTCCAAGGCGCCGATCCTGATTCTGGACGAGGCGACCAGTTCCGTCGATACGCGGACGGAGAAGCATATTGAACACGGCATGGACCGCCTGATGAAGGACCGCACGACGTTCGTAATCGCGCACCGTCTGTCCACGGTGCGGAACGCGGACGCGATCATGGTGCTGGAGCACGGCGAGATTATCGAGCGCGGGGACCACGACGACCTGCTCCGGCAGAAGGGGCGGTATTATGAACTCTATACCGGCAAGACCGAGCTGGATTGAGGGCGCGGGGAAGCGCGCGAATGAAAAAGTATGAATACGGAATAGGAGGAGATTGTATATGTCGGAGATGATGATCACATGGCTGGGACATTCCTGTTTTAAAGTGGAGTCGCGGGGTTACGCGGTGATCCTGGACCCGTATGAGGACGGTTCCGTAAAGGGGCTGGGCCCCCTGCGCGCGACGGCGGACGAAGTGCTCTGCAGTCATGAGCACGGCGACCATAACGCGGCGCGGCTGATCCGGCTGAGAGAGGGCGGGACTTCCCCGTTTTCGGTGAAAGTCCTTTATACGTACCATGACGATGTGAAGGGGGCGAAGCGCGGGCCGAACAAGATCCATATTCTGGACGACGGCGATTTCCGCGTCGCCCATCTGGGCGATCTGGGCTGTATGCCGACGGAGGCGGAACTGCGGGCGCTGCAGGATCTCGACGCGGTCATGGTCCCGATAGGCGGGTTCTTTACGATTGACGCGCGCCAGGCGAAGGAGATCGTGGATCTGATTGCCCCCCGGATCGTGATTCCCATGCATTACCGCAGCGAAGCGTTCGGTTTCGATGTGCTGGGAACGCTGGACCGCTACACGTCCCTGTGCGACAACGTGGTTTATTATGATACGAACAAACTGGCGCTGACGGAAGACCTGAAGCCGCAGACGGCCGTGCTGAAAGCGGGGCGGGAGTGAAGGCGGGGGAAGAGCAGCTGAAGCGAAATGCGATGCTGCTTTATCCGTATATACAGGACGGCACGATTTCATATGGAAAAGCGGCCGAAATTCTTGGTATTCACAAGCTGGATTTAATCGTGTTGTTCGGCAAAATGGGACTGGATTATCTTACTGAAGCCGGATGCGATTTGGATGAGGATGTTGCGTCTGTCAGACGGGCGAGAGGAAAGGAAGCGGGATGATGTAAGGATTTGACGAAACGCTTCTTTCGGCGGATGAAGTGATTGCCTGCGTGGAGAAATTGATAAGCTGCGGAATCAGAATCAGCGAAGGATTGAAAAAAGAGGTACGGAATCATTTACCCCCAACATCTTATGCAAAGGAAGGATAATGCGAAATGAACTGTTACGAGGAACTGGTTGCCCGCGGGCTGGTCGCCCAGGTGACGGACGAGAATGAAATCCGCAAGATGGTAAACGAGGGGAAGGCCATTTTCTACATCGGCTTCGACCCGACGGCGGACAGTTTGCATGTGGGGCATTTTATGGCGCTGTGCCTGATGAAGCGCCTGCAGATG
>CAZPGD010000055.1:0-2553 GCA_964585865.1 uncultured Hungatella sp.
CCGTCGCCGCCGACGCCTGCCCCGCTTCCAGCGAGCGGATACTCTCCCAGAGTACACCCACCTGATTGGCAATCAGCACCTTTTTAAACAATCCCTGCATGAACCGCAGGATGCCCTCTTCCGCCTCGCCGCGGCATATCGTGCGTTCATGGAGTTCCCTGTTCACATCGGAAAAGCGGACAATCGGACCGGCTACCAGCTGGGGGAACATGGAGACATAGGTAAGGTATGTCAGATAGTTCGGCTCCATGGGGACATCCCCCCGGTACAGATCAATGATATAACTCATGCTCTGAAAGGTAAAGAAACTGATGCCTACCGGCAGGCTGAGCCCCGGCGCCGGTACCGAGGTTCCCAGCAGACCGTTCGCCGCGCCGATCAGAAAATCCGCGTACTTGAAAAAGCCAAGCACCGACAGATTGATCGCCACGGAACCGATCAGGAAACATCTCCGTCTCTTCTTCGTCGTGCCGAACCGTTCCATCAGCCTGCCGTTGGTATAGTCCACCGCCGAGGCGAACAGCAAAAGAACGATGTAAACCGGCTCGCCCCACGCGTAGAAAATCAGGCTGAAAACAAGCAAAATCCCATTTTTCAGCGAAAATGGGACTGCATAGTACAGGATCATGCACAGCGGCAGGAAAAAAAACAGAAACGGAATGCTGCTGAAAACCATAGCGCTCTGCCCGCCTTACTGAAGCGCCGCTTCAATGATGCCGTTAATCGTATCCGCGTTCTCCGAGATCACCAGATATACATAATCCCCGGCTTCCTTAACGGAACTTTTGCTCACGATCTCGAATTGATCCGGCAGGTAATTCTCCATCTCCACCGATTTGTCATCGATTATCTTCTGAAGGGCGTCCCTGATCTCCTCTTTATTATCCGCGTTCGTCTTTACAATCGCCACCGTTTCGGCGGAAATGGCCGCTTCCGACATGGAGAACAGATAATCGTCCAGCCCGCTCACATCGATGCCGTAATAGTTGCTGATAAAATCATCCGGTACGATCATCGGGGCATTCAGCTCCACTTCCTCGGTGATTTTATCGTAGATCGCCCGCGCGGTCGAAGTACCGGCTTCCGCGCTCCCCGCGGCGGATGTTGCCTCCCCGGCCGCTGCCGTTCCTCCGGACACCGTCGTTTCGCCGGACGCCTCTGCCCCTCCGGACGCTGACGCTTCCGGGGCCGCCGCCGTTCCTCCGGCTGCTGCCGTGCTTTCCGCGGCAGACGTTGTCTCTTTTTCCTCCGCGGCAGATGTTTCCTGCGCGGTCGTATCCGCCTGCCCGGCGTCTTTCGATGAACCGCAGCCCGCCAGAAGAACCGCGGCCACCGCTATTCCCATACACGCTCTCCACATCTTTTTATCTTTCCCTGCCATTTCCCCTTATCCTCTGCACTTTCCCTTTTTATTATCCCGGCGCTCTCCCCGGACCGGCTGCTTTCCCGGTTGTCTCCGACACCTCCGAACCGGCCGCTCCTCGCTCTCCGGTCTGCCGTCTGCCTGTCTCCTTGTATCCGGCGCTGCCGAACCGGCCGCTTTGCGCTCTCTAACCCGCCGTGTCTCCGGCCGTCTCCCGCGTCCCGAGACCGCCCGTTTCCTCTGCCGTCTCCGAAACTCCCAAGCCTTCCGTCCCGTCGGTCGTTTCCTGCGTCCCCGGATCGGCTGCTTTCCCGGCTGTCCCCGGGCCGGCCGTCCCGCCAGTCGTTTCCTGCGTCCTCGGACCGGCCGCGCCGTCTGCCGTCCCATCCTGTCCGCCCGCGCTTCCGGGGCCCGCCGCCTGTTCCGTCCCGCCGCCCGGACCTGCCGGACCGGCCGTCCCTTTCGGCGCTTCTTCCGCGGCTTTCCGTTTCTCAATCTCCGTCCTCGCGTAATCCCGGAGAACGGACGCCCATACCGCGTACGCGGCGTTCGTCAGGTGCACATCCTTATCACTGCAGTACTGAGCGATCAAATCCCCGTTCGCGTCCGTCAGGGGCGTCGCTACATCCACGAATCCCCAGCCCTGCTCTTCCGCCAGCTGCCGCATCGTCGCGTTATAGTTCCGGATGTTGTCGTTATACAGATTATGGTTGCGGCGGCCGGCCACGGTATTGGTCATGCTCATCAGATGGATCTCGATCTCCGGACTCAGGGCCTTAATCTGCTCCGCTACCTTTATATAATAATCACGGGTCCCGTTAATACCGGTGATATTGATGTCGTTCAGCCCGAAAAACAGGAATACCCGCTTCGCGCCCATCATGGAAATCGATTCCCATATCTGGCGCTTCTGCCCGCCGTAGACGGGATGAAGCTTATACCCGGGGGCTTTCATGGCGCTGTACAGCGAATAACTGACGGAAGCCAGAAACTGCGGTTTCCCGAGCCAGGTATCCTTCTGCTGAAGCGCGTAATTCCGAAAGCCAAGCATCACGGAGTCGCCTACAAATACCGTCCCGTCAAAATACGCGTCGATCTCCTCTTCCGTCACGCTCTCTTTCGCGGCCGCTCCGGCCGTTTCCGCCGGATTTCCCTCCCCGGACGCCTCTTTCGCTTTCGTTTCTCCCGGT
>CAZPGD010000055.1:2653-8167 GCA_964585865.1 uncultured Hungatella sp.
CGGTCCCGATTCTTTCGCTTTCGTTTCCCCCGGTTCCGATTCCTCCGGCTTCGTTTCCCCCGGTCCCGATTTTTCCGCTTTCGTTTCTTCCGGTCCCGTCTCTCCCGGTACTGTCTCTTCCGCATTCGGTTCTTCCCCGGAATCCCCGGCCGCCGCGGACTGTTCCGGCGCCGAACCGCCGGCCGCCGCGGAATCGGACGGCACGGAATCCTCCGACATGCCGGGGCCGGACGCGGCGAACCAGTCAGAGGCCGTCGCCCCTGCCGTCAGCGGATAGGACGACACGAGCAGCGCGGCCGAGCACAGCATACCGGCGGCGCCGTAAACAAAGCGTTTCATAAACCCTCCCCCGATAACCGCATTCGCCAAAAAAAGCAATTTCAGTATAACACAAGATACAAACCGCTTCAAGAAAAATTGTGAACCCGAATCAAACGCAATCAGCCCCGTTTCCGGTAGCCGGTAGCGAAATCCACCACGTTCCGCATCTCGCCGGCACGGCCTTCCAGATACTTTTCCAGATTCTCCCCGGAGATCCTTATGATCCGTTCCAATGTCTCCCGGAGATGGTACTGACCGGAAATATGGGGAGTAATCACCATACCGGGCGCGTCCCACAGAGGATGGTCCGCCGGAAGCGGCTCCGGATCCGTCACATCCGCGGCGCAGCCGCCCAGACGCCCGCTTTCCAGCACCCGGATAAGCGCATCCGTGTCAATGGCGCTGCCGCGGCCCACATTGATCAAAAAGGCACCCGGTTTCATGCGGAGAAGCCGTTCTTCATTCATCAGGTGCCGGGTCTGCGGGGTATTCGGAAGCGACATCGCCACAAAATCGGCTCTGGGAAGAACCCGATCCAGCTGCTCCGCGGTATAGAGTTCGTCCAGATACTCCGGCTTCTCCCCGGCGGTCCGGCGTATCCCGATGGTATAGCTTCCCAGAGCTTTCATTCTTTTCGCGTACTCCCCGCCGATGTCGCCCAGCCCGATCACCAGCGTCACCGCGCCGCGTACGGACGTGACGCTCCCCTCATCCTTCCACTGATGGGCAAGCTGGTTCCGGTAATACCGGTACAGCCTGTTCTGCAGCATAAAGGACACGCCCACCATATACTCGGAAACAGCCGGCCCGTAGGCGCCCGTGGCATTGGTCAGGATCGTCCCCGGCGCCAGGACGCCCGGCCCGCAGTAATCCTCGGCCCCGGCCGAATTCAGCTGCAGCCATTCCAGTTCAGGCGACGCTCCGATCCGGCCGGCCGGTACGTTGCCGATAATGATCTGCGCTTCCCGCACGTCCTCATTTGTCACCTGATCCGGTGCCCTGTAAGTAAATTCGCAGTCCTGCCCGATTTTTTCCAGATATTCCCGGTGGCGGTCCTCCGCCGGTACCGTCACAAGTATTTTTTTCATTTACCAAACCTTTCTTCCATCTCAGAGAGCATCCGCACACGCGCCGCGTGGCGCCCGCCCAGGACCTCCGCGTCCAGCCAGGCGTCCACGATCATCTTCGCCAGTCCCGATCCCACAACTCTGGAACCGATGGCCAGGACGTTGGCATTATTGTGCATACGGGCAAGCTTCGCGGTGTACGGATCGCTGCACGCGCAGGCCCGCACCCCTTTTACCTTATTTGCCGCAAGCGAAATGCCGACGCCGGTTCCGCAGACACCGATGCCCAGATCCGCCTCCCCGGCGACCACGGCCTTCCCCAGTTTCTCCCCGTACACGGGATAATCGGCCGCGACCGTCCCCGGATCGCAGCCCAGGTCAATAACCTCATAGCCTTTCTCCCGCAGATATTCCGCGATCTCCAGTTTCATTTCAATGGCCGCGTGGTCATTTGCAATGGCTATTCTCATGGATGCACTCTCCTTTTTCATTATGTTGGGGTAAAATAACGCTGAACCCTGTCCAGCCGCGAACTCATGGATAAAAGCAGCATATCCGCCACGGTAAAGGCTGTCATGGCCTCCACCACCACCACGGCCCGCGGGACAATGACGGGGTCGTGACGGCCGCCGACGGTAATTTCCTCGTTCTCACCGCGGCGGTTCACCGTCTGCTGGGGCAGCGCGATGGACGGGGTCGGCTTGAAAGCGGCCCGCAGAACGATAACGTCCCCGTCGCTGATGCCGCCCAGAATGCCTCCGGCATGGTTCGAAGTTTTCACCGCCCGGCCGCGCCCGGCGGCATGAAACCCGCCGTTTCCCGCCTCCGCGTCCGCCGCGGCATATCCGGCCGTCCGGGATTCCCCGCCGTTTTCCGCCGCGGCATATCCGGCCGCACGGGATTCCCCGCCATCTTCCGCCTCCGCCTCGGCACGTCCGGCCGCCCGGGATCCTACGCAGTTTCCCGCTTCCGCTTCCGCCGCGGCATATCCGGCCGCCCGGAACCCGTCATTATTCTCCGAGCCCGCGCTTTCCGCGGCACGGAACCCGTCGCCAATCTCCACGCCTTTCACCGCCCCGATGGACATAATCGCGTGGGCCAGCCTGGCGTCCAGCTTCTCAAACACCGGTTCGCCCACACCGGCGGGCAGCCCCTTCACCACGCACTCCACGACGCCCCCGGCCGAATCCCCGCGGCTCATCCGCTCTTCCAGAAGCGCTTCCGCCCGCGCGGCCGCCTCGCTGTCCGGCATGTACAGGCGGTTCGTCCGCATGGCCTCCGCGTCAAAACGGCTGCCGTCGGCCGTGATCCCGCCGATGCTTTTCGTATAGGCCGTAACCGTAACGCCCAGACTCTCAAGCAGTTTCGCCGCCACGGCTCCCGCCGCCACCCGGCCGACCGTCTCCCGTCCGGAGGAACGGCCCCCGCCGCGGTAATCGCGGAAGCCGTATTTCTCATCAAAGGTATAATCCGCGTGTCCCGGACGGTACACGTCCATAATCTTCCCGTAATCGTGCGGCCTCTGATCCGTGTTCCGCACAAGGATCGAGATCGGCGTACCGGTGGTCCGGCCCTCGAACACACCGGACAGGATCTCCGCCTGATCGTCCTCCTGCCGCTTTGTCGCAAAACGGCTCCGGCCCGGTTTCCTCCGGTCCAGATAGCGCTGAATATCCTCTTCACATAAGGGAAGCCCGGCAGGGCAGCCGTCAACCACCACGCCAAGGCCCTTCCCATGGGACTCTCCCCATGTCGTCATTGTCAGTACCGTACCCCACGCAGAACCCGCCATACCGCATCCTCCCGCTTTTTCTCAGTCTGCTTTTCCCGCGGCCCGCCCGTCCCGCAGCTTCACGATCTCGCAGCAGTTCGGCTCGTCCACATAAACCGGATTCGCGCACATGATCAGCAGTCCGTGCTCATAATCGACCGTGAAAAACGTGATGCTGCCGGTTTCATGATTGATGGCGGCCACATGCCTGTCATCGGGAAATACCGCCAGATCCTTGGGATACTCCCCGCTGATGGGCAGGCAGCAGAGCATGGTCAGCAGGCCGGTTCCCGCGTCCCTTTTATAGACGCTGATGGTGTCGTCGCCCGCGTTGCTGCAGAACAGGTGCCTCTCATCGGAAGAAAAGCGGATGGCGCAGGCCGCCGTCAATTGACTGTGGCGCTCCCCCATCGTCGGCACGCTCTGGATCCGTTCAAGCTTCGGCACCCTGGGTCCGCTCTCATATGTATAAACATCGATTACATTCTTCACTTCATACATCAGGTACATGAACCTGCCGTCGGAACTGAAGATAAAATGCCGCGGCGCCGATTCCAGGTCGCAGGGAACCGTGTCCACCAAAAGCAGCTGTCCCTCCGAATCGCTCAGCCGGTACACCTTCAGCTGGTCCATGCCCAGATCCGCCACCATAATGTACTTCCTGTCCGGCGTCACGCGCACGCAGCTGACATGGGGGCGGAACGTCCGGTCCGCCACGCTGCCCAGACCCTTGTGGTAAACGCCGGCCGCCACCGAGCCGACGCTTCCGTCGGGATTCAAGTTCATAACCGTCGCCTTGCCGTCATGGTACCCGGCCACATAGAGATATTTCCCGTCCGGACCCACCGAAAGCTGGCAGCCGCGCATACCGCGGATATTCGCCATGTTCAGTCTGGCAAGGGATCCGTCTTCCAGAATACGGAACGCTGCCACGCCCTCGTCGGCGATGGAGTAAAGCGTCCGGCCGTCGGCGGAAGCGGCCAGATAGGACGAATTGTCCACGTCCACCTCGCAGCGCTTCGCAAACGACCCTTTCTCCACATCCACGTCATAAACGGTGATGCCCCTGGCGTTTCCTATATAAGAGTACGAGCCTACATAGGCCATGTATCGGTCTTTCATTCTGACGGACTCCCTTCCCTGTAAAAATCACGCGGCGGGTACAAAAGCCAAAAACACGGAACCGCCGCGGCGTTTCCGGCCGCCGGCCCACTCTACCAGTATATCATACCTTCCCGAAAAAATCTATTGACATCCGGTTTTTTTTCTGTATAATGAGAGTTGCGCTTTGGTTAGTATTTCTAAACTTTTTGATTATTTTTAGTGTCAGTTAGTATTTGTAAACTTCAGAATTATTTATAGTGTTATTTCCTGTTTTCAGACTTTCGTCCGGCCGCTGCCGGAACAGGACAGGAACGCGGAGGCGCCGTATGGATATCGGAGGCAAAATCAGATCCCTGCGGGTACTGAAGAACCTGACACAGGAGGAACTGGCGGACCGGGCGGAACTGTCGAAAGGGTTCATCTCGCAGGTGGAACGCAATCTGACTTCGCCGTCCATCGCCACGCTGGTAGACATTCTCCAGTGCCTGGGCACCAGCCTGCCGGAGTTTTTTAAGGAAGAGCCGGAAGAACAGGTTGTTTTCGGGAAAGACGATTATTTTGAAAAATATGACGCGGAACTGGGGAACCTGATCCGCTGGATCATCCCCAACGCGCAGAAGAACGTGATGGAGCCGATTCTGCTCAAGCTGGAACCCGGCGGCTCCACCTACCCGGACAATCCCCACGAGGGGGAGGAGTTCGGCTATGTGCTGCAGGGGGCCGTGTCCATCCATCTGGGACAGGGGACGCACCGCGTAAAGAAGGGCGAATCATTCTATTTTACGCCGGACAAGCAGCATTATCTGTCCAGTAAAAGCGGCGCGCTTCTTCTCTGGATCAGTTCGCCGCCCAGCTTCTAGGACGCCGCCCCTTTCAACCGCAAAATGACCGCAGTACAGGAGGAACCGCGCCATGAGTCAGCCGCTGATCGATCTGGTCAACATTTCCAAAAGTTTCGACGGAGAACCGGTTCTCGACGATCTGAACCTCTCCGTAAAGGAGAACGAATTCGTCACCCTGCTGGGCCCCAGCGGCTGCGGCAAGACCACCACCCTGCGCATCATCGGCGGATTCGAAAAGGCCGATACGGGCAGGGTCATATTCGACGGACGGGATATTTCCGCCCTTCCGCCCAACAAGCGCCAGCTGAACACGGTTTTCCAGAAATATGCCCTGTTCCCCCATATGAACATCGCGGAGAACATCGCGTTCGGCTTAAAGATTAAGAAGAAATCCAAATCCTACATCCAG
>CAZPGD010000056.1:0-8098 GCA_964585865.1 uncultured Hungatella sp.
ACATACACGACCACGAACAACAATACGTAGCTGAACAGATTTACAATCACGCCGGCCAGATAACTGCCCACATATTCCGTGAACTTTTCCACGCCGAGACGCTCATAAACCGCGGCATTATTATTCTCAATCAGCAGATCCTTCCATTCGTCCGGAAGCTGCAGCGTCTCAATAAAACGATGCTCTTCCTCGGGCTGTCCCTCGCCGGTAAAACCTTCCGGCCCGTCCACCCGGAATATGTCGTCTACCCGTTCCCGGATCCAAGACTGCACCGGTGTCTTATCCCGGATAAAAGCCGCCGTATAAGGCATGGCGGCATGAACAACCCCCAGCGTCAGGACCAATGACGCCACGGAAAACGCCAGGCGGACGGCGCCCCGGTAATGCCCGTAGAGTACCATGCCCAGCAGATACACAGCTACTGCTATTTCCAGCCAGTTTTTCATAAAATCAGCCTTTCGAACGCCCGAACGGTTCCGGTTTCCCGGCTGCCGGGCAGTGCCGGGACACTGCACAGCCGGCCGTTTTCCGGCGTGGCGTTCCGTCCTTATCGCAACATAAAACCGGTTTTTAAACGGATGTCACCGAAAATGCTCCTCCCTCAGGATCAGGAGCCCTTCACTGTTGTATTTTCTGACAAAAATGTTCTTGATCATCCCTTTTAAGGGCGGCTTCTCCGCGCGGTCGGCCGCTTCCTCGATCATCGCCTCCGCATTCTCTTTTGTCAGCGGAACCCCGTTCTGTTCCATCATTTCCACGTGCTCATAGAGCGCCAGCATACTCGTGCCGGTTATGCTGCAGTCGATCCGGGCCGCGTATTGACAGGCATATTCCGCAAAATCATCCACACCCATTTCGACACCGTAACCTTCCTCACGGTGTTCCGCTTCCTTCGCTTCTTCCTGATATGCCTGCTCTTTCGTCCCTTCCGAAAATTCCTCTTCTGAAATCTCTCCGGCCGTTCCTTCCGTTCGCGTTTCGGAATTCTCTTCGCGAAATTCCGCGGTTTCTCCCCCCGGGGCTCCCTCAAAGACTTCCTCCCCGGAAACCTTCTCACCGGTCCCTGCAGTCCTCTCTTCCGGAACCCTCTCACCGACTTTCGCGGTCCCCTCTTGCGGAGTCTCCTCTCCGGTTCCTGCAGCCCGCTCTTCCGGAACCTCCTCACCGGTCTTTACAGTCCCATCTTCCGAAACCCTCTCACCGGTCTTTCCGGTTCTCTCTTCCGAAACCCTTTCGCCGGCCTTTACAATCCTTTCTTCCGAAGCCCTCTCATCGGTCTTTCCGGTTCTCTCTTCTGGAATCTCCTCGCTGGTCTTTACAGTCCCATCTTCCGAAACCCTCTCGCCGGCCTTTACAACCTCCTCTTCCGGAATCTCCTCACCGGTCTTTCCGGCCTTTTCCTCCGGGATCCCCTCGCCAACCTTTCCGGTTTCCTCTCTCGGAACCTCCTCGCCGGTCTTTCCAAACCTTTCTTCCGGAATTCTCTCCCCGGCCTTTCCGGTCCTCTCTTCCGGAACCTCCTCGCCGGTTCTTACGGTCCTTTCCCTCGGGATTTCCTCGCCGGCCTTTACTGCCTTCTCTTTCGGCATTTCCTCACCGGCCTTTGCGGTCCGTTTTTCCGTCCTCTCCTCAACGGCCCCCGCGGCTTCTGCCGGTACCGCTTCCGGTTTCCCGAAAATATCTCCCTCTCTTTTATGCGCGGTCCTTACGGGAAGGGGTTCCGCCTCCTCTTCCCGGAATATTTTCTCTCCGTCGATGCGCTCAAACAACTGCAGCAGTTCCGGATTCTTCTGATAAAGAGCGCCGACCTGCCGGGGATTATCCAGCAATATAACCGCCATGCCGCTGTCCGTCGTCATCAGATCGACCAGGTTTCCCAGATCATGCCCGTTTAAGTCTCCCGCTTCATTGACGATCAGATTTTTCCCCGCGATCCTGTCCGCTACGGTTTCGACCCCGCGCCTGGATAATTTTCCTCCCGAGATCTTAACTGTCTGACCATAAGCGAAATTGCGGATATGATATTGTTTCAGCCATTCTACCGCAAGACTCAGCCCTTTCTCCGGAGTGCGTGTTTCGATCACCAGATACCGGGCCACGGGCACATCCTCTTCCCGGAACCCGGCGGAAATATTCTGCTCCTCATCCGCCTCGATGGAAACCGCCGCTTCCGACTGAACGTCTGTTTTAACCCCGGAATCCTTCGTGCCGGGAACGATTCGCAGCCGTCCGGCGTCCGTTTCCCGCGGCTGCTCCGCGGCCGTCCCGTATTGCTCGCGGGAATTTCCGGCTTCCTCCGTCGCCCGGCGCGGTCCGGGAGTAAGGGCACGATGAATTTCGTACAGTTTTTTCGTATGACCCGAGGGCACATCCCTGTCCGTGTATCCCTCGTCGGAAATGCGGGACATCTCCTGCGCCAGCTTCTTCTGCTGCTCCGCCTCATGAAGCTGGGCCATCAGCGCTTCGTCGATCTCCTGACTGCTCCGGCCGCTCTCTCCGTTGCCCCGCTGCCCGTAAACATTTTCCCCGCCATAAACATCCGGAGCATAACCGCCCTGCTCATGGCCGGCCTGCCCGTAACCTTCCTGCCCGTAGCCGGCTTGCGCATAACCGCCCCGCTCATGACCGCTCTGCCCGTAACCTTCCCGCTCATAGCCGGCCTGCGCATAACTCCCCTGCTCATAGCCGGTTCGTTCATGACCTTCCTGTCCGTAGCCGGACTGCTGTTCATAACCGCCCTGCCCGTAACCGGGCTGTTCATAACCATTTTGCCCGTAGCCGGACTGCTGTTCATAACCGCCCTGTCCGTCCGCTTCTGCGCCGGTTCCCCCGGCATAACCATCCTCTCCGCGGCTCCGGTCATAGGTATCATTATCCGGATACTGCATGACCATTTCCGCGGCGTCCCCGTTTTCATCGCCGAAAATCTCCGATCCGCCCTCGGCAAATTCCCGTTCCACGGCCTTTAATTTCGCTTCGTATTTATCCGGGTTCTGAAGCAGATCCTCCTGATATTTCGAGAGTTTTGAATATTTCATTTTCAGGGCGATCGCTTTATCCACATATTTTCCCACGGCAAACATCAGCGTGATCTTGTCGCACATCTGGATACATTTTTCCCGTTCGTTGACCGCGGCGTACATTTCCGCCAGACGGTACATCCATTTTTCGTCCAGTTCCGACGTCGCGACATAGTTCTCCAATACGGGAATCAGCTGCCTGGTATTTGCCCCCTTGGCCTTCATGATCAGATAACGGAGCAGATTCTGCTTGGGATCCCCGGGCGCCGCTTCACAGAACTCCCGATAATACTCTTCCGCGTCCTTGATATTTCCTTCGCGAAGGGACAGTTCCGTCAGCTTATATAAAAGCCTTTTCCCCACCGGCGCTCTTTCATATGCCTGCAGCAGGATTTCCTTCGCTTCCTGATACTCTCCGTTTTCCTCATATACCTGAGAGATCATGGCCAGCAGATTCGCGTTGCGGGCCCGGCGCCAGTCTATGGTGTCCGCAATCTTCATCGCGGCGGCAAAATCTCCCTTATTCACCAGCTTCTTGATCTGCTCGACCCTGATATTAAACTCATATTTATCCATCGTTCCGTCTCCTGCTAACAGATTTTCCCGGCAGTCAAAGTTCCACCCGTCCTTCCAGCGCGCGGAGCAGGGTCACTTCATCGATGTTCTCCAGATCTCCGCCCACCGGTACGCCGCTGGCAATACGGCTGACCTTGATTCCCGTAGGCTTTACCAGCTTACTGATATACATCGCCGTTGTTTCCCCTTCCAGGCTGGAATTCGTGGCAATGATTACTTCCTTTACATCGCCTTGAAGGCGCTGCATCAGTTCCTTTAATTTTATATCGCCCGGACCGATCCCCAGCATCGGGGAAATCGCCCCGTGAAGCACATGATATACCCCGTCGTATTTGCCGGTTTTTTCATATGCCGCATAGTCCCTCGGATTTTCCACCACCATGATGGTCCTGTGGTCACGTCCCGGACTCCTGCAGACCGGGCACAGTTCCTGATCCGTGAACGTACAGCATTCCTTGCAATAACGGATGTTCCGCTTCGCCTCCGTTATGGAAGACGCGAGTTGCTCCGCCTGCTCCACGGGCATACTGATAATATGAAACGCAAGCCGCTGCGCGGATTTGACGCCTATCCCCGGAAGCCTGGATAATTCTTCGATCAATTTTGAAATAGGGCCGCTGTAATATTCCATGATACTAGAAGGAGAGCCCTCCGCCCATACCGCCTAATCCGCCGGTCAGTTTCGCCATGGCATTGCCCGAATCCTCTTCCATCTGACGGAAAGCCTCGTTGACCGCCGCCATGATCAGATCTTCCAACATCTCCACATCGTCCGGATCCACCGCTTCCGGAGAGATCTTCACGGCCGTAACCTCTTTCTTTCCGGAAACCGTAACGCTCACCGCGCCGCCGCCGGCTGCCGCCGTGTATTCCCTGCTTTCCAGTTCTTTCGTCGTCTCTTCCATCTGCCGCTGCATACGCTGGGCCTGTTTCATCAGATTACTCATGTTCCCCGGCACGCCGCCCGGGTATCCGCCACGTTTCGCCATGGTCGCTCCTCCTAAACCCTGTTCTCTCTATCATAAGGCTTTGCGCGGGGCGTTTTCCGTACCCGCGGCCGCCCGTCATTCCTCTTCCTCAATATCCGCGTGGACATGGGCCCGTAATTCCTCGTCGCTCACATAAACGGTATCCGTCCGCTCGCCATTCCCCAGAAGCCTTACTTTAAAATAAATATCCTTGCCGTAAGTATTTTTCACATAATTTTCCAGCTGCCCCATGATCGTGGGTCTCCTGCCGATTTCGAAATGATCCGCGCTGGAAAATACGACGCAGAGGCAGCCGTCGCCGGCCGGCTCCACGACGGTGTCGCGGAAACTCGCACGAATCGTCCCGCCAAGGGCGCGGACGATTTTGCCCCAGTCGTTGCGGATCAGCTGAAGGTCTTCCAGCTGGGCGCGCGGCAGTTCCACCTGCCTGGGGGGCCGGTCCGCGCCGGCCGCGCCGGGATCCGCGCCCGGACGGACGAACGGCTGCGCGGCCGCCCCGCCGGGCAGCCCGATGGCTGAAGGAGCCGCTGTGCCGGCCGTTCCATACAACCCGCCGCTCCCCGCTGACCCCGCGCCCGCCGTATCGGACCGTCCGCCGGCTGACGAATCCGCTGTGCCGGCCGCTCCATACGGCCCGCCAGACCCCGCTGCCGCCGCGCCCGCCGTATCAGGCCATCCGCCGGCTGACGAATCTGCCGCACCGGCCGCCCCATACGACCCGCCGGCCCCCGCTGCCGCCGCTCCCGCCGTATCAGGCCATCCGCCGGCTGACGAATCCGCTGTGCCGGCCGCCCCATACGGCCTGCCATACATCGCTGCCGCCGCTCCATACGACCCGCCGGACCCCGCCGCCGCGCCGCTTTCCAGCATATCCTCAATCTTATTCAGACGTTCCGCGATGGAATCATAGCTGCGTTCCATCTGCGGCTTCGTCAGCCTGATCAGCGCCAGTTCCACCAGCACTCTCTTCTGAGAAGCATAGCGGATCTGGTTCGATAATTCGGAGAAAACCCGGATATAACGCATCAGCACCTCGTCGTCGACCAGGCCCGCGTCCTCTTTCAAAAGCTTCAGATTATCCGAGGACATATCCACAATGCCTTCCGCGTCGTCCGCCGTCCGGACCATCAGCAGGTTCCTCATATACCAGATAAAATCCGTCACGAACCGGGTCAGTTCCCGGCCCTGCATCACCAGTTCCTCCAGCTGCCGGATACAGTCGGCGGCCCTCCCCTCCGCCGCCGCGCGGAACATGTCGCTGAATACGCGGTTGTCCGCGGCGCCCAGCACATCCAGCACCTGATCGTAGGTCAGCCGCTCCCCGAAATGAAACGATACGCACTGATCCAGCAGGCTCAGGGCGTCCCGCATGGAACCGTCCGCCGCCCTGGCGATATAGGCCAGGGCCTTCTCCTCTACGTCAATCTGTTCCGCCCGCGACAGTTCCTTCAGCCTGTCAAGCAGCGTCTCAACCGTAATCCGCTTAAAATCATATCTCTGGCACCTGGACAGTACCGTAACGGGGATCCGCTGCACTTCCGTCGTCGCAAGAATAAAGATCACGTAGGACGGCGGTTCCTCCAGCGTCTTTAAAAGCGCGTTGAACGCGCCCGCGGACAGCATGTGAACCTCGTCAATAATATAGACCCGGTAGCGTCCTTCCGTGGGCGGGTACTGAACCTGTTCCCGGATCTCGCGAATATTGTCCACGCCGTTGTTGGAAGCGGCGTCGATCTCCACCACGTTCAGCGAAGCGCCGGACTGGATATTCCGGCAGACACCGCACCGGCCGCAGGGACTTCCGTCCGCCGGCGACTCGCAGTTGACCGCCTTTGCCAAAATCTTGGCGACAGATGTTTTCCCCGTGCCGCGGGTGCCGCAGAACAGATAGGCGTGACCGATGCGCCGGGACAATATTTGATTTTTCAATGTCCGCACAATATGGTCCTGGCCCTTGACGTCGTCAAAGACCGCGGGTCTCCACTTGCGGTACAGCGCCATATATGACATATCGTCCCCCCTGTTTCACGGCAGCGGACGGACAAAGCAGACTCCTGCCGGTCTGTCCGCAAGTTCGTAACAGTTCCGCGTCCGGACCGGCAGCCTGTATTCCTATTCGTCCCCGAAACAGATTCCCACCATCTTCGCCTCGCGGATGATGGAGCTCTTCGGATCCACTACTTTCAGCTTTCCCGCGATTTCCTTCAGCGGGATCTTATCAATGTCATTATTCTTGACGCAGACCATATATCCGTACTCTTTCTTGCGGATCAGGTACGCCGCCTCTGCTCCCAGTCTCGTGGACAGGACGCGGTCATACGGGCAGGGCTCGCCGCCCCTCTGCATATGGCCCGGAACCGTCACACGCACTTCCTGGCCGGTCATTTCCTGGATTCTCGCGCCCAGTTCGTAGGCGACCGACGGATAGACGACGCTCTTGGCCATCTTGTCCTTCAGTTCTTTCTTGGACAGTTTGGCGTCCTCCTTGGAAATGGCGCCCTCCGCCACGGCCAGGATGGAAAAGCGCTTGCCCTGGCGGTTGCGCTCGTTCAGCGCCTTCACGACGATCCGGATGTCATAGGGAATTTCCGGAATCAGAATAATATCCGCGCCTCCGGCGATGCCCGCGTGAAGCGTGGGCCAGCCGACCTTATGCCCCATGATCTCTACGATAAAGACGCGCCCGTGAGAGGAAGCCGTCGTATGGATCCCGTCAATGGCGTTGGTCGCCACGTCCACCGCGCTCTGGAAACCGAACGTCATTTCCGTGCCCCACAGATCATTGTCAATCGTCTTCGGCAGGGCGATAATGTTCAGTCCTTCCTCACTCAGGAGATTCGCCGTCTTCTGACTCCCGTTGCCGCCCAGCACGACCAGGCACTCCAGACGCAGTGTGCGGTACGTCTGCTTCATGGATTCCACTTTATCGAGACCGTTCTCATCCGGCACGCGCATCAGCTTGAACGGCTGGCGGGATGTGCCCAGCATGGTGCCGCCCTTTGTCAGGATGCCTGAAAAATCCGATGGTTTCAGGATCCGGTAGTCCGTGTAGATCAGGCCCTTATATCCGTCTTCAAATCCGATGATCTCTACCTCGTTGTCGTACATCTTATACAATGCCTTCGCCACACCGCGCATGGTGGCATTCAGCGCCTGGCAGTCGCCGCCGCTGGTTAACATTCCTACTCGCAGCATGTGTCCGATCCTCCTTCAAAATCGTTCCGGGTGAGTAAGGTACGAGAATTCCATTTTGTAATTATAATACAAAGGATGTACGCGGGCAAGGGGGGAAATAGAAAAAATTGGCCCTGAGAAAGTCCGGAAACACCGCGATCCGGCCAAACGGGAACAGAAATCAAACGCATTTGAAAATCCGTGCGTCTCACTTTGAACGGCTGCCACAGACGTTACCTGTGCAGTTAACTCGGCCCAGGCTGCCTCGCGGCACACAGAGGGATCCGCTTAGTGCTGCTGCATTCCTGCCCTGACACGGTTCACGAAGTTCTGTTGCGC
>CAZPGD010000057.1:0-3697 GCA_964585865.1 uncultured Hungatella sp.
GATATGGGCTGCCTGATGGTATACAGGGGCGAGGCGTTTTATTAGGCATCCCTGGCGGAGCGCTTGTCCTGCTGCATCGGGGCCTTCCATGCCAGCTACCACACCACGAGGGGATCTTACGCGCACCGCATGGGCATTGTTGAGGGCGGCAGGACAGCTATCCTCGGGGGAGCAGGTCCCATGGGCCTGGGAGCAATCGCCTATGCCCTGTGCTGCGACAGAAGGCCAGGCACGCTGGTTGTCACAGATATCGACGCGAGCCGGCTCGAAAGGGCGGAGCGGCTTCTTGGCGGGCAGGCTGAGGATGCCGGAATAAAGCTGCACTTTTTGAACACCTCCGGCATGCGCGATCCTGCCGCCGCACTCAGGGAGCTTGCAGCCGGGCAGGGCTTCGACGACGTTTTTGTATTTACGCCTATCGCCGAGGTAGTGGAGCTTGCGAGCGGAATCCTTGGCCAGGACGGATGCCTTAACTTCTTTTCAGGCCCTGTGGACAGCGGCTTCTCCGCTAAATTGAATTTCTATGATGTCCACTATAACTCCACCCATGTCATGGGCACAACCGGAGGGAATATGGATGATTTGAAGGAGTCGCTTCGACTTTGCGAGGAAGGCGCGCTCAACCCCGCCGTGATGGTGACGCACATCGGCGGGCTGGACGCGGCGGCGGAGGCTACCTTGAACCTGCCAAGGCTTCCAGGGGGCAAGAAATTGATTTATACGCAAATCTCCATGCCGCTTACCGCAATCGATGATTTCAGGTGTCTTGGCGCGGAGGATTCGCGTTTCAATCATCTGGCCGACATCTGTGAAGCCGCGGGAGGGCTGTGGTGCCCGGAGGCGGAGAGGTATCTTCTGGAACACTGGGCGCGGTTTTGAGGGCGTAAATTCACATTACTTTCTAAATTGCCCGATTGGCCTTGCTTTGCCGGCGTTAACATGCGAGAGCAAGAAAGCCGGGCCTCGCGGAACATTTTGTTACACCTGGGGAGCGCGGGCTTCGCTGCATGTGGGTTAAAGGACGCGTTATATAGATAAATATTTTCTGTCAGAAAACGTTCCCGTTCTCCCGATACCCGCGCCACACGTTCTCAAAGAAATCGTCCTCCCGCGGGACAGGGCGGGCGTCCCGCCACGAAAAGCGGCACTCGCCGTTTTCCAGACAGACTTCCTGAATCTGCGGAATCTCGTCTTCGTCTTCCGTCAAAAACGTAAACACGTCCGGCAGCGCCGCATACGGCTTCTCCCCGCGCGGATCGGTATAGAGGGCGCTTCCGCGGCTCTTTCCGCCGTGCGCAAGGTAGTCCAGCATCGCACTCAGGTACACCTGCTGGCTGACCAGCATCTGGCGGAGCCGGAACAGTTTCCCGAACTCGCTCTCATCCGAAACGGCCGCCGTCTGTCCGAACTCGCGAAGCGTCCGCCGCACATACGCAAGATGTCCGCGGATGGCGCCCGGCTCGCGGATCGCCGCCCCGCAAAGGCTCATGCCGGCGGCGGCGCGGTCCCAGATCTCATTCAGGTTCCCCCGCCCGGCCTTTCCGTTTTTTAGCGCCCGCGAAACCGTCTTTTCCGCTTCCTCAAGCGCCGCGGCCGCAAGCCGCGAAAACGGCTCCTCCTCCGGTTCCTGTCCCCGGCGGGCCGCAATATAGAGCGCGGCGCGGGCGCTCCCCACCTGCCCGGCGTTTAACGCGCTCCCGCCCGGACGGTAAACGCCGTGGCTCCCCGCCGCCTCGCCCGCGCAGAACAGGCCCTCCAGATTCGTCTGCCACCACAGATCGACCGACAGGCCGCCGTTGTTGTGCTGGGCGCAGAGCGCGATTTCCAACGGTTCCGTACGCAGATCGACGCCCCGGTCGCGGTAAAAGCGGACCGCCGGATCGTTCATTCGCTCCAGCCGCTCAATTGGCGTGCCGAAACAGGCCCCGGCTTCCTCAAGGTATTCCCTCGCCTCATCGGACAAGACAGCGAAATCAACCGCGTGCCCGCCCGGGTTCCTCCGATAATCAAGGAAGACGCGGCGACCCTTTTGCCGCTCGAGATAGACCAGAATGTCGATGACCGAGCTCCCGCCTTTTATTTTTCGGACGTCGAAGGGCCACTGGTATCCTTTTAAGAACAGCTTGCTGAGAAGCTCCCCCTCGTCCGCGAAGAAATCATATAAAAACTCCCGCTCCCCAGAGCCGTCCCGCTCCGTGGAAATAACGGTTGGAAGCGCCTGCATGTAAGTACCCGACACGTTCCAGCGCGGCTTTACCGAGGCCAGCCCGTACTGCCACTCGGTCAGATTCTTCCCTACAGCGCCGGCCTCAAAGGCCATCCCCGTCGCCCCGTAATGTCCGAACGGGTACACGCTGTCGCGGTACATGCCGGCAGGACCGCCGGTCGCCATGACTACGTTCCGGCAGCAGAACAGCGCGAACCTCCGGGGCTCATCCGTCAGACCGCCGCTTCCGGCGGGAACGGAAGTATCGAGGCAGAGAAGCCCGTAAACCTGTTTCCCGTCGGAAAGCAGGGCGATGGCCTGCATACGGTCAAAAACACGGATCCCTTTCTGCTTCACCGAGCGCTCCAGAACCTCGGTCATCCTGCGGGAGGTATAGGGGCCGACGCTGGAGGCGCGGCTTTTCGGATCATGGTCGGTCTTATATCCCGCGTACTCGCCGTAACGGTTCTGAGGGAACGGCACCCCCAGCCCCGCCAGTTTCAAGAAACAGGGGACCGAAAGCGCCGCTTCGCACAGGGCGTGGTCCCCGTCGACACAGCGCCCCGCAAATAATGTCTCCGCCATCTCCCCGACGCTGTCCGGAATGCCGCCGGCCAGCGTCAGCTTGTAGTAAGTCTGCTTGTCGCTGCCCGTATTGCGGCTCGTCCCCGCCATGATGTGTTCCGTCACCATGGCGATATCGGTCCGGCCGCGGTTATAAAGCTCGTCCGCCGCGTTGTAGCCCGCGGCCCCGGTCCCGATGATTACCGTATTTAACGTGTACCGGCGGACGCCGCAAAACAGACTCTCTTTCATTGCCGTTCCTCCTAAAGCCGTTTGATATGGAACCCGCCGTCCACGTTAATGAAATCCCCCGTCGTGTACAGGAATTTATCGCTGCAGAGCGCGCTCACCGCGTCCGCCACGTCCTGCGGCGTGCCCCAGCGGGCGATGGGGAACGTTCCCTGCGCGATCAGCGCGTCATATTTCTCCCGCACGCCGCCCGTCATGTCCGTCGCGATCACGCCCGGGCGGACTTCATGGACTAAAATCCCCTCCCCCGCCAGCCGGTCCGCGTACAGCTTCGTCAGCATGGAAACGCCGGCCTTGGAAACGCAGTATTCCCCCCGGTTCACGCTGGACACCTCGGCGGAACAGGAGGAGATATTGACGATCGTTCCCCTCTTTTTTCCGGCAGGCGGCTGCGCAATCATCTGCTTCGCCACCGCCTGCGTCAGGAACATGTTCCCCTTTGTGTTGATGCCGACGACGCGGTCAAAACTCTCCTCCGTCATTTCCAGCAGATCGGCGCGCACGTCCGGCGCGACCGCCGCGTTGTTGACAAGGACGTGGACGCCCCCGAACACGTCCACCGCCTCTTTAACCAGACGGAGGCGGTCGTCATGGTCGCCGATGTTTCCCTGTACATAATGAAAGACGATCCCCTCATCCGACAGTTTCCGCAGGTTCGCCTCATTCTTTTCCCGCGGG
>CAZPGD010000057.1:3707-8068 GCA_964585865.1 uncultured Hungatella sp.
AAAGCCGATTCCCCGGCTCCCGCCGGTCACAATCGCAGTCTGCTTCATCCCGATTTCCTCCTGCCGTCCGCTCGGTTTCCGCCCTACTGGAAACTGTGTTCCCGGCGGCCCGCTTCCTCTCTCGCCGCGCGGTAAAGCGGAACGTAAATTTCGCTGTCGCGCACCACGCATCCGGTCTGCCCGTGGTCCCTCATAATCTGCGTGCACTTGGAGCAGGCGATACAGCACTTCGCCGGATTCATGGCCCCTTTGTTCAGCACGTCGTAAGGCGCGTCCGGGTAGGCGAAACTGGAACGGCCGAGGCCGACAAAGCTGCATTTTCCGGCAGCGAGGTTCGCCGCGCCCGCGTAAGGCAGGAACTGGCGCAGCCAACTGTAGCCGTTCCCCACCACCGGAATCTCCCCCGCCGCCTCCTGGATACGGCGGGTCATGTCAAAAAGACGCGCCATGCTCTCCAGCGGATGTTCGTCCGGCGTGGGGATGCCCATGCTGGACGTATCGAACGGCCGCGTGACCTGCGGATAGATATAATACGGGTTGCCGGCGGAATTGCTTAAAAGGTTCACGCCCTCCCGGCACAGCATACGGACCAGCTCCATCGGCTCCGCCGGATCGAATTTCCAGAAATCCTCCCGGTCTTCGCCGAACCCGTAGGGGTACGGATGCGCGTCAAAGACATTGAAGCGGCAGGCGACGATAAAATCGGGGCCGGCAGCCTGACGGATGGCCCGCACTGTCTGCCGGAGGAAACGGCTGCGGTTCTCAAAACTCCCGCCGTATTTTCCCCCGCGGGTATGGCTCGCTAAAAGTTCGCTGACTAAATAGCGGTGGCAGGCTTTCACGTCGACCCCGTCAAAGCCGGCCTCCTGCGCAAAAAGAGCGCTCTGGACATACCGCTCGGTCAGCGCGTCCAGATAGGCGTCCGTCACCGGCGGCGTTTTCTCCGTGACATTGCTGCGGGGATCAAGGATGGGATCGTGCTGGGGAATAATCGGCCGTCCCGTATGGCCCTCCGGCCGGGAATAGCGGCCGGAATGCGTGAGCTGCAAAATGTGGAGCGGCCGGTGGTCCGCGCCGTTTCGCTCCGCCGCCGCCTGATTCGCCTGCCGGATCAGTTCGGCGAACCGGCCCCGGTTGCAGGCGGTCAGCATCATCTGGCGCGGATTGGCTCTCCCCTCCGGCACCACGGCGTTCGCCTCCCACCAGATTAGCCCGTTTCCGCCCGCGGCCAGACGCAGGTAGCGCCGTCTTACCAGCTCGCCGGGGGATCCGTCCGCCTCGGAATCACAGCCCTCCATCGGTAGCACCGCGAACGAGTTGGGAGCCGTTTTCGTCCCCACCGTCACCCGCCGTGCCAGGGGGGACAAATCCTCCCGCAGATCCATGGTTACGTTTAATTCCCTCAGTTTTTTCCTCACGTCGTCAAGGGTCTTAAAGTTAAATTTCTCATGAGCCGCCATACGCCGCCTCCCTTTTTAAACAGGCGGACCGCCTTACAGCAAGATCCGGATTCCTTCCTCGTCCGACAGATACGCCGCGTAAATCGCCTTGATGGAATCGTAGGCCAGCCTGAAATCCGACTGCGGTTTCCGGCCGGTGGCCGCGCATTCCATGAAATCCTGCAGCTCACCCACATAGCCCCGCGCGATCTCCTCGTCGACAAACACATGCTGCCACCCGGCCTTCGTCTCCACTTTCTCGGTGATATAGACGCCGGAAATCGTTTCCGGACTGATGTGATAGACCGGCATCGCGCTGTTCGGCGCGATATTCGGCTGGTAAACGCTCTCGTTGGTGTAAATCTCCATCAGGTTGCGCACGCCGCCGAGAATCATATCGCCGGCCGTAATGGCCGCTTTCGTCCCGTCGCTGAACGTAAGGACCACATTCGCCTGATCCTCTACGTCGACCGGCCGGGAATCGATGTATTTCTTCTCATCCTCCGTCAGGCATTTCTGGAGCGTACCCATATCTCCGGTCACGCTCCGGATGGAAATCTCCTCGCCGCGGATGGCGGCCTCCTGATATTTCAGGTAAATCGCCGCGCTGAGCGGATGGCAGCCCTGACGGATCAGCGTCCCGCCGCCGTTGTACTTCCAGTAAGCCGCGTGGCGCGCGTGGGAACCGGAATGGCTCTCCTCGCCCTTAATCAGCAGGATCCTGCTCTTTTCGGCTTTCAAAAACTCCAGCGTTTTCTGGATCGAGGGCGCGTAGACGAAATTCTCGGCGTACATGAACAGCCTGCCGCTTTTCTCGACAATCTCCCCCAGCTCGTCCATCTGCCGGATCACGGACTCGTACATCTTCCGCTTGCTCTGTAAGCCGACGGTCGACTCATCGTCGTCCTTTTCGCCGAAATATCCGGTCAGCGGCTTCTCGCAGATGACATGTTTTCCGGCCTCAAGCGCCTGTTTCACCATCCCCACATGCAGGTGGGGCGGGGTGATAATGTCCACGACGTCGATCTCCGGATCCTGAATCAGTTCCGAAAAGTCCCGGTATATCTTGGGAATCCCGTATTTTTTCGCGTACGCGTAGACCGTGTCCTCCACGGAAGCGACCGCGGCCAGCTTAACGTCCAGCCCGTATACTTTCTTATAGGAATCGCCGTGGAGAGCCGCGGCAAATCCGCTCCCCACGATACCGACCGATACCTGTTTCATCACGTTCCCTCCTTATTCTTCCTCCGCCTTCTTCTTGAAAATCTTCTTAAACACGCCCAACTGCGACAGGATCATAAAGATCACCACCAGCGCGAACACGCCGGAAATGGGGCGGGTAAAGAACGGCAGATAACTTCCCTTGCTCAATGTCAGCGCCCGCCGCAGGTTGGAGTCCGCCATGGTCCCCAGCACGATGCCCAGCATGAACGGCGCGGCGGGGAATTTCAGCTTGGACAGGAAATATCCGATAATGCCGAACACGAACATGCAAGTCACGTCGAACATATAATAGCGCACAACATAGCTTCCGACGACGCAGAGGCTGAGAATAATCGGCATCAGTATCTCTCTCTTTACGCTCAGGACGCGGACCGTAAAGCGGGAAACCAGAAGCGCCAGGGCCCACATGGCGAAGCTCGCCGCCCCCATGTATACGCACAGTTTATACAGAAGATCCGGCGTCTCCGACATCAGCATGGGCCCCGGACGGTAGCCGTGAAGCTGGAACGCGGCCAGAAGCACCGCCGCCGAGGTGGAGCCGGGAACCGCCAGGCTCAGCACAGGAATCAGCGCGCCGCCGATGCAGGCATTGTTGCCGGTCTCGCAGGCGATGAGGCCGTTTACGTTTCCCTTGCCGAATGTAGCCTTTTCCGCCTTGTCCTTGGTGGCGGATTTTTCCGCCCAGTAGGACAGCCAGCCGCCGATGTCCTCCCCGACGCCGGGGATAATGCCCACGCCGGCTCCGATCAGGGTGGAACGGAGAATGTTCCATTTATTCTTCAGCAGGATCCCGATCCCCTCCTTGATATGGAAGCCGCTCATGGTGCCGACTTTCTGCTCCTTCTCCAAATTAAACATATTGAGAAGTTCCGGGAACCCGAACAGGCCGATCATAACCGGAATCAACTGGATCCCGCCGCGCAGGGAGGCGTTTCCGAACGCGAAGCGGGGATAGGAGGCGATCGGGTCCAGACCGATCATGGCTACCATCAGGCCGAGAATGCCGGAGATCCAGCCGCGCAGCGGCTGCCCGTTGGAGGTAATGCTCCCGCAGATTACGATGCCGAACAGGGCCAGCATAAAGTATTCGTAAGTGCCGAATTTCAGGGCCAGCTTACTGAGTAACGGCGTCAGGAACATCAGCAGGATCATGCTCAGAAACGTTCCGCAGAACGACGCCGAAGTCGCGAGGAAGATCGCGAGGCCGCCCTTTCCGGCCCGGCCGAGCGGAAATCCGTCCAGAGCGGTCGCCGCGCTGGCGGGGGTGCCCGGAATGTTCAAAAGAATGGCCGACTGGCAGCCTCCGGATACCGCGCCGACATAGACCGAGATCAGGATGACCAGCGCGGTCTCGGTCGGCAGCCCGAAAGAAAGCCCGGTCAGCAGAGCCACCGCCATGGTACTGGTCAGACCGGGGAGCATACCCACGATCAGCCCCGTGAACGTAGCCACGAACAGCGCCAGAATGTTGACCGGGGTCAGCAGCAGGGACCATGCCTCAAGTACATATTCAACCATCAATCTCCCTCCTTTTCTAAGGCAGCCTTACATGGAACGCGTACTGGAACACGCCCACGATCGCCGCGACGGTCAGGACCGCGATGAGAACCGCCCTGACGGGGGTGGTCGCGTGCAGGTACCAGAACAGGAACAGCAGCATAATCAGCGTCGCCAGCCAGTACGGCAGAAACGACATCA
>CAZPGD010000058.1:0-4519 GCA_964585865.1 uncultured Hungatella sp.
GCTTCCCACTCCCGCAATGGTACCGGACGGATTGCTCCGTGCTTCCCACTCCCGAAATGGTGCCAGACGGATTGCTCCATGCTTCACACTCCCGCAATGGCACCGGACGGCCTGTTCCGTGCTTCCCACTCTCACAATGGTACCGGACGGATTGCTTCGCACTCCGGCACTCCACGCCCGGCATTCGGAATCCACAGACCCTCTGCCCCATTGCTTTCTTGTGTCGGGACAGGTCATAAAGTCTTTCACCTCCGGCATGGGAACATGCCGGGAATTCGGACTTTTGCTCCCGCATCAGCACCTACGGTGCATAGAATTGCTTAATATAGCCAAGTTGCGCAAATTCGGCCTCCTGCGAAGCCTTCATCTGGTCGTAAAACGCGCATTTTTCCTCCCAGACATCGTCCAGGCGGATCCCGGCGCGGTAACGGCCGTCCGCCTCCGTTACGCTTCCCCGGCGATCCTCCACTCCCGGCACCGCGAGCAGCAGCGGCCCCAGGTAGCGCGCCATCTTCTCGGCTCCGTAGACATTCATGTGCAGACCGGCGTCATACGTATCCGACGTATAATCGATCCCGATCGCGGCGGCCTCTTCCAGGCAGTTGAGATACGAAAGACCGTGCTCCTTCGCGTACGCCTCGATCTGCTCCTCCCATTCCTCGTGCCAGTACGGATAAAGGGACGGCGCCTTCATGAGGATCAGCCGGATCCCGCGCTCCTCGCACAGCAGACGTATCTTTTCCAGATATTCCCAGGAGCGTTCGTCAAAAGAATAATCGGAAATGCGCCTCTCCGCCGGCAGATCCCCAACGGGGCGGACATCGGCCCGCAGGTAGTAGCCGTTGTGCGCCACCTTTCCCCGTTTAAAGAAATAATGCAAATCGTCCGCCTCCAGTTCCCGGAAACGGGAATGGAAACGGAGAATGGGAAAGACATACTCGATCATATGCTCCCCTTCCGTCGCCGTTTCGCGAATCGCCGAAACCTTGGAAGAGGACCAGCGCATTCCGTCCATCGTCATGCGGTTATAACTCTCGTTATCCTGCTCAAACTGCCGCATCGACGCCACGTTAAAGACCACCGCCGCCGGCGTCTCGTACCGCAGCGTATCCTCCAGCATATAGTAGGACTGCGCGATCAGCTGCTGGGCATTGCCGCGGATATAGCTTGTGATCCCGAATTCCCTCCACAGCACGATGGGGGAAATATTCTCGTACACCTCGCAGTCCCCCAGAAAAAGCACGTCGTGCGGGGTCGTTTCCTCATAGTACTCGGCCGTGAAATTCCCCTCCACGACCAGCCCCATATATTTGGGGACCAGCAGGCGCTGCAGTCCCGCCAGCACCGTAACGGCCGCCGCGCACAGAAGCAGGACGCCGAGCGGTTTCTTCCATTTCATCCCCATCAGTTTCATTCCCATCGGTCCCGCCTCCTAAAACTGATTGTAGATGAACTGGCCGGCGTCATAGCCGTGGCCGTAGGACCCGGTCACGAGTACGGCCGCAAAGAGCGCGAACACCAGACCGTAGCGCACCGCGAGCGGACATTTCGCCAGCTTCTGCCGGACGCTGCCGGAATTCTCAAGGACGCTGACAAGCAGCATGAGGAGCATCCCCGCGCCCAGCACGATCAGGTCGGCGGGCAGAAGTCCCAGCGCCGCGAAGCGGCCGTCAAACAGCTGGGACGGGCGGCCCCTCAAAAGGAGATCCGCAAGCATCGAAAACACCGTCCCGAAAGGATAGTACTGGAACATCAGCAGCACGGCGAACAGCAGGCAGGTCCGGATCTTTTGGAAGCAACCGTACGCGCGCCCCTCCGCGGCGGGAAAACGCTTATGGAAAGCGCGGTAACGGTCCGTCAACTCCTGCGAAAGGATCAGAACCGCTCCGTTGGCCAGCCCCCAGGCCACGAACTTCCAGGAAGCGCCGTGCCAGATGCCCGTGACCAGCCATACGCACAGATTGGCGACATAAACCGGGATTTTCACGGCGAAATTCTTCCCGGCAATTTTTTCCGCCAGTCTCACGCAGGCTTTGCTGAAACGGCTCGCGGACACCGGGAAAAACAGGTAATCGCGGAACCACCGCGTCAGCGTCATGTGCCACCGCCGCCACAGTTCCGCGAGGCTTTTCGCGGAAAACGGCCGGTCGAAATTTTCCGGGAGGCGGATGCCGAAGCACTGGGAAACGCCGATCACGATATCCATGCAGCCGGAGAAATCCGCGTACAGCCGGAGCGTGTACCCCAGCATGGCGATCAGCACGTAGATCCCGTTATACACATCCGGCGACCCGCACAGCATGTCCACCGCCGGGGCCAGCCGGTCCGCGATCACCAGCTTCTTGAAAAATCCCCACAGGATCCGCCACAGCCCGAACGTAACCTGTCCGCCGTCGAAGCGGTGCTCCGCAAACAGTTCCTTTTTCAGCTCGTCAAAACGGCTGATGGGGCCGCTGACGATCTGCGGAAAATACGAAACGAAGAGAGAAAATTTCCAGAAATTCCTCTCCGGCTCGTATTTGCCGTGATAAACGTCCAGCAGGTACCCCATGGACTGAAACGTATAGTAGGAAATGCCAAGCGGCAGGATCCAGTTCACATGCGCAAACCCCTTCCCCGCGCCGCCGGCGAAGAGGACCGCGTTCAGATTGTCAAGCAGAAAATTCGTGTATTTCAGGACCGCGAGGATCCCGAAATTCAGCGCAAGACCCGCCAGCAGGAAGCGTTTCCCGCGCTTTCTCATACGGGCCTGATACGCTTTTTTCTCTTCCCTTTCCGGCTTCCGGACACGAATGAATTCCCTCGTCTCGGCGTTCAGCCGTCCGATCCGCAACGCCAGGTACCAGGTGCTTGCCGCGGTGAGCAGCGGATACAGAAGATAGGCCGCTCCCCCGCTTACATAGAACAGGTAACTGGACGCCAGCAGGAAGACCCAGCGGAAACGGGACGGCACCAGATAATACAGAATGAGCGCCGCCGCGAAAAACGCCAGGAATTCATACGATACCAGAAGCATGGTCAGTCGTCCTCCTGCAGCCGTCTGATCAGATCGCAGATCGACTCGGCGGAATTAAAATTCTCCGGGGTGATCTCTTCGGAAGGAACGGTAACGCCGAATTCCTCCCCGATCCGGGTGACAAGCATCACCAGTTCAAACGACGTCAGGATCTCATCCTCCACCAGACTGTCGCAGATCTCGTAATCCACATCGGGATTCAGATCATTTAAAATTTCCAGTACTTCATCCATCAGATCCATCTCCGCATCTCCTCTCATCAGGGCGTGGCCGGGTACAGCGAACGGTTAAAGGCAAAACAACCGTTGTGTTTGGCGGAATAGCCAAGCATCTGGGCGTCCGTCCACAGGCAGAAATATCCGCCGGTCCTTCTCGGCGTCGCGTCAAAATGCCACCAGTTTCCCTCGATCTGGACGAGGTTCCAGTAGTGTCCGTTATCCGTATAGCGCACGACTTCAATGCAAGGGATCCCGCACCGCATCAGAAGCGCCGCCGAAGTGGAATAGTACGAGAAGCAGTCGCCGTGCCGGCGCCGGAAACCGTTGTATGCCTCCTCGACCCAGTTCCTGGTGGCCGAATGGCCGCTGTACGTGAAAGACCCGCGGACCCAGGCGAAGATTGCCTCCGCCTTCTGGCGCTCCGACATCTCGTCATTGACAATCCCCGACAGAACGGAATCCGCCATGGCCGAAACGGTCTGCCAAAGTTCCTCCTGATCCGGCGCCACCCGGGTAATCTCCTTGTACGGCCAGGAAGCCGCGCCGGAACTGTCGAACGTATAGCTGACGCCGTTTACTTTCACCGTGGTGTCCCGGACCATCCGGCCGCTCTCGTCCAGATAGTACCATGCGTCGCCGTCCTTAATCAGCCCGGTCCGCATATAACCGTCCGCGTCAAAACAATAGCGGTCCCCGTCAATCGTCCGCCAGCCTTCCGACGCGAAACTCCCGTCCGAAAAACGGTAGTACCAGTTCACGTCGTCGAGCATCCAGCCGGTATAGGAGTCGCTCAGCTGCGTCGCGGCCCCCGACGAATCGAACCGGTAGACATGCCCGTCTATCGTCGTCGTGCGGTCCGCGATCATGGCCCCGTTCTCCGGCCGCAGATAGTACTTCGTGCCCCCGACCGTCAGCCAGCCGGTGTGCGCGTATCCGTCCCCATTAAAATAATACCAGGGCGCGCCCTCGCTTTCCTGGTACCAGCCGGTCGGCTCCTCTCCGCTCAGTCCGAAGCGGAACCCGATGTCATCTTTCACTAGAACGTCCGCGCGGGAAGCTATCGAGAAAATGCATGAAAATACAGCTATTGCAAGAACCGTATAACGTTTCATGACAATATCTTCCTTCGGTTTGAAATAATCCGGCCGGAATTTCCCGTTTCCCGTCCCCGGCCGTTTTTCATGATACCACTCATTCCCCGAAAAAGCAATAGCCGTTATCACGAAAATAGCCGCGCGGGCGCGCGGCGGCAAGGCGATTTATCATTCCGGGACGTTCTGTCCGG
>CAZPGD010000058.1:4619-8002 GCA_964585865.1 uncultured Hungatella sp.
CAGAGGACAACGTACAGAGGTGTTCTGTCGTGGCAACGAAGCAGGATGTTCTGTCAGGGGGCACTAAGGACGTTCCCGTAGGTTTCCGCGAGTTCATAGGCGCGCGCGCGGGTGGACTCCGTCAGGGAAACGGTGTATTCCACGCTTTCCCGCGAACCGCCCGCCGAGTTCTTCGCCGCCTCCACCGCGGCCGCGTCCCTCTTCTTCAGCCATTCGCGCTGGCCGGCGATCAGTTCTTCCGTTTTCCTGTCGTCCAGCCGGTCCGCGGCCGCGTCGTAGATCGCGTTCAGTTCCGTCTCCCACAGCTTCAACTCGCCGCTTGCCGCTTCCCGGGAAAGGACGGCGCCCGCGGCCGCAGTTCCCTGACTGTCCCGGTTCTTGCGGATCTGGGCGTCCAGTTCCTGCAGACGGATCAGGTACGGGTTCTCCGTACTGCTCTCCTCCTGCTCCGGGCCGTCTTCATCCGCCGCTTCCTCCGCCTTTTTCACCGGCGCGGTCTCGACCGGCGTGATCGCGACGGTGCCCGCGGCCGGCCCGTCCTCCCCGGCCGAACGCATCCGGGCAGCCGGTTCAGCGTCTCCGGACGCGGCCCCGTCTCCGGCGCTTCCTCCGTCACCCGCACCTCCGGCGGATCCTCCGTCCCCCGGATTCCCTTCCTCCGCCGTCCGGGCGCCCGCGGCCGCGCCGTCGCCGTCCGGGCTTTCGGATACGCCTCGCGCCGCACCGTCCGCGGCTGCCACGGCCGGGCCTTCCGGCCTTCCGGCCGCCGTCGTCACCGCGATGGGCACCGCCGCGGCGGAACTTTCGCTTTTCCGGGCATTCCCCGCGCCCGCGGCGGACATATCCGCCGTCTTCTCCCCGGCCGTCCCCGTGCCGGAAGCGCTCACGCCCCGCGCCGCGCCGTCCGTCCCGCCGGTCAGGTACCTCGTACATAACGTAACACTGGCTCCGATCACGATGACCAGAGCCAGCATATACCACATTTTGTGCTCTCTCATCGGAATCATCCCCATTATGATATATTCTGGTCTTTATCCCGCGCCGCGGCGGCTCATTCCCGGCTGCGGATACGCCGCCGTCCACGGGTACTTTTACCATACCATAATCGAAATCGAATTGGAATAGACAGCACAAAAAAGTAATATTTCGTAAGAGGAAATTAAACTTTCCCTTCCGCAAAAAGCCCCTCGTCCGTCAGCAGGTTCTCCCCGTCCGCCGCCGAAGTGGCCAGCCGGTCGCAGCGCTCGTTCTGCGGGTGCCCGGCGTGGCCCCGCACCCAGATAAAGGTGACGCGGTGACGCGCCTTCGCCGCAAGCAGCCGTTTCCAGAGATCGGGATTCTTCACCGGTTCGTTCCGCCCTCTCTTCCAGCCGTTCCGCACCCAGCCGTCGATCCAGCCGCGGTTAAATGCGTCCGTCAGGTAGCGGGAATCCGAATACAGCTCCACCTCGCAGGGACGGTTCAGCGCCTCGAGGCCGGCGATGGCCGCCATCAGTTCCATGCGGTTGTTGGTGGTCCGCACGTAACCGGCGGAAAGCGTTTTCTCATGCAGGACCCCTTTCCGATCCACGTACTGCAGGATGGTGCCGTAGCCGCCGGGTCCTTCCGGATTGCCCCGGGCGGCCCCGTCCGTATATATCCATACCTTCTCCGTCCCCCTGCCCAAGCCCGTATCCTTGCCCTCGCCCGGGTCCATTCCTGTATCCGTACCCAAGCCCATCTCCGTGCCCTTTCCTGCATCCGTACCGGTACCCGGGTCCATTCTTAAGCCCACATCCGTCTCCATATCCGTACCCATTCCTATTCCTGTATCCGTACCGGTACCCGGGTCCATGCCTAAGCCCGTATCCATCTCCATGCTCATGCCCGAGCCCGTCCCCTAGCGGTCCCACTTGTCGCAGAGGGAATGGATCTGATCCGCGAACTTTGCCAGATCCTTGTTCGCACCGCCCTCGTTTTTCCGGATCACCCGCGTCAGGCGCTCTCCCGCCGCCACCAGACGGGCGAATACGCTCTCGGACCGCAGGCGGCCCTCCGTCCCCTTCTTTACGGGGACGCCCGACGTCTGCACCAGCCATTTTCCGGCCGCCAGATCGTAGACGGAGCCGGAAAAGGGAGCCGAAGCCGAAAGCCCCTCGGCCCGGTTCAGATATTCGGAAAAGGAATCGCACACCGCGTCCTCCCCGTGGACCATGAAAACCATGTCCGGTTTTTTCTTAAACGCGCGGATCCACCGCAGAAGCCCCTCCCGGTCGGCGTGGCCGCTCAGTCCCGGAAGCTGCGCGATACGCGCCTCCACATCGATTGTCTCGCCGAAAATCTTAACCGAGGCCGCGCCGTCCACGAGGCTCCGCCCCAGCGTCGCTTCCGCCTGGTAGCCGGCAAAAAGCACGCAGCACTCCGGACGCCACAGATTGTGCTTCAAATGGTGGCGGATGCGCCCCGCGTCGCACATGCCGGCGGCGGAAATGATCACCTTCGGCTTCGGGTCGGAATTGATGGCGATGGACTCCTCGCTGCTGACCGCCAGACGCAGGCCAGGGAAGTCGATGGGATTGATCCCCTGCTCCACCAGTTCCTTCGTCTCCTCGTCATAGCAGCGCAGGAGATTTTTCTTGAACACATGGGTCGCCTCGATGGCAAGCGGACTGTCCACATAGACCTCAAAATCATCGTGCCCCTTCACCCGGTGCTCCTGCTTGATCCTCCGCAAAAAATACAGAAGTTCCTGGGTACGGCCCACGGCAAAGGCCGGGATCACCACGTTCCCGCCCTTATCGAGCGTCTCCTGCAGGATTGCCGCGAAGGCGGCGATGTGATCCTCCGTCGTCCGCCTCGTGGACCGCTCCTCGTGGCTGCGGTCCCCGTAGGTACATTCCATGACCACGTAATCGGCTTCCGTTATATACTGCGGATCGCGGATCAGCGGCTTGTTCAGATTGCCGATATCGCCGGAAAAGACGATTTTCTTCTCCGTGCCGTTCTCGCGGCACCAGACCTCGACGGACGCGGAGCCGAGCAGATGGCCGGCGTCCGTAAAGCGCACGGTCACGCTGTCGCTCAGTTTCACGATCTCATCGTACTCCTGCACCCGGATATGCGTAAGCACCCCTTCCGCGTCGGCAAGCGTATAGAGGGGCGGCGTCTCCTCCCGCCCGGCCCGCCGGGCCTTGCGGTTCTTCCACTCCGCGTCCGTCTCCTGGATATGCGCGCTGTCACGCAGCATGATCCCGCAGAGATCGCCGGTGGCGACGGTTGTCACGATCTGCCCGCGGAACCCTCTGGCGTAAAGCAGCGGCAGAAGCCCCGCGTGATCGATATGGGCGTGAGTCAGGAGAACGTAGTCGATCTGCGCGCAGCTGACCGGCAGTTCGGCGTTCTCG
>CAZPGD010000059.1:0-3143 GCA_964585865.1 uncultured Hungatella sp.
TCCTGGGATATGGACAAGGTGGAGATCCAGGCGGAGAATCTGCGGAAAATGTTTTTGGCCATGGCCAAGGATATCCGTGTCATTATCATCAAACTGGCGGACCGCCTTCACAATATGCGTACGGGCAGGTACTGGACCCCGGAAAAGCAGAAGGAGAAAGCCCGGGAGACGCTGGAGATCTATGCCCCCATCGCCGACCGGCTGGGCATTTCGAAAATCAAGACGGAACTGGATGATCTCTCGCTGAAGTTTCTGAAACCGGAAGTCTATTATGATCTTGTGGAAAAGGTCAATCTGCGCAAGGACGCGCGGGAAGCGTTTGTCCGAGACATCGTCGCGGAGATCCGGCAGAACCTGCGGGAGGCCGGCATCGAGGCGACGGTGGGCGGGCGCGTAAAGCATTTCTTCAGTATTTATAAGAAGATGGTGAACCAGAACAAGACGCTCGACCAGATCTACGATCTGTTTGCCGTGCGGATCATGGTGGATTCCGTCAAGGACTGCTACGCGGCTCTGGGCGTGATCCATGAGATGTATAAGCCGATTCCCGGCCGGTTCAAGGATTATATCGCCATGCCGAAAGCGAATATGTACCAGTCCCTGCATACGACGGTGATCAGCAATACGGGCCAGCCGTTTGAGATTCAGATCCGGACTTATGAAATGCACCGGACCGCGGAATACGGCATCGCGGCGCATTGGAAATACAAGGACAGCGGCAGCGGCGCCGTCGCCGCGGGGGATGAGGAGGCGAAGCTGTCCTGGCTGCGCCAGATTCTGGAGTGGCAGAGGGATACGGATGATTCGCGGGAATTTCTGAGCATGGTGAAGGGCGATCTGGATCTGTTCTCCGACAGCGTGTACTGCTTTACGCCGTCCGGGGACGTCAAAACCCTGCCGAGCGGTTCCACACCCATTGATTTCGCCTATTCCATCCACAGCGCCGTCGGCAACAAGATGGTCGGCGCCCGTGTGAACGGAAAGCTGGTCAATATCGATTACCGGATCCAGACCGGGGACCAGATCGAGATTATCACGTCCCAGAACGCCAAGGGACCCAGCCGCGACTGGCTGGCGCTGGTAAAGAGCACCCAGGCGAGGAACAAGATCAATCAATGGTTCAAAAATGAGTTAAAAGAAGATAATATCCTGCGCGGCAAGGAACTGATTGACCGCTACTGCAAGGCCAAGGGCATCAATTACGCCGAGATCAGCAAGCCGGAATATATGGAAATGGTCATGAAGCGGTACGCGTTCAAGGACTGGGACTCGGTGCTGGCGTCGATCGGACACGGCGGCCTAAAAGAAGGCCAGGTCATCAATAAGATGCTGGACGAGCGGGACAAGAGGCGGAAGCGCGAGATCACGGACGCGGCCATTCTGGACGGTGTAAGCGACAGGAGCGGCAAGGCGCCGGAGGCCAAAAAATCGCAGAGCGGGATCATTGTCAAGGGGATCCATGACGTGGCGGTCCGTTTTTCGCGGTGCTGCAGCCCGGTGCCGGGGGATGAGATCGTGGGGTTCGTTACCCGCGGCCGGGGCGTGTCCATTCACCGGACCGACTGTATCAACATTATCAATCTGCCGCCGGAGGAGCGGGTGCGCCTGATTGACGCCGAGTGGCAGCAGGCCCCGGACGGGGACGGCACCGAGAAATATTCGACGGAGATCCAGATTTTCGCCAATAACCGGATCGGGCTTCTGGTGGATATTTCAAAGGTCTTTACCGAACGGCAGGTGGATATCACGTCGATCAATGTGCGGACGAACCGGCAGGGGAAGGCCACGGTGGATATGACGTTCGATATTCCGGGTATCGGCGAACTGAACCGGCTGACCGAAAAGCTGAAGCAGATTTCGGGCGTGCTGGATATTGAGCGCGCGGCCGGGTGACGAACGCGGCGCGTGAAGTGAGGAGAAAGCGGATGAAGAATCTGAAGGTCGGGAGTTACCAGCTGGGAACGAACGGGACGAACTGCTATATGATCTATCGGAACACCCGGGCGGCGGAGGCGCCGGAGCCCTGTATTATTGTGGATCCGGCCGACAACGCCTCTTTTATTGTGAAGAAATGCCGGGAACTGAATGTGAAGCCGGAGGCGATTTTGCTGACGCACGGGCATTTTGACCATATTCTGGCGGCGGAGGATGTGCGGCGCGCGTTCCATGTTCCGATCTGCGCGGGGGAGAACGAGCAGGAACTGCTGAAAAACAGTCACTGGAACCTGACATGGGAGTTCGGCGCGGGGATGAGCCTGACGGCGGACCGCTGGCTTAGGGACGGAGAGACGCTTCATCTGGCGGGAACCGATTGGAAAGTGCTTTTTACGCCCGGCCATACGGAGGGAAGCGTCTGCTATTACGCGCCGGATGAGGATCTGCTGATCAGCGGGGACACGCTGTTCAATGAATCGGTCGGACGAACGGATCTTCCCACGGGAGACGCGGAGAAACTCTATATATCCGTGACGGAGAAGCTGTTTTCGCTGCCGGAGGAGACGACGGTTTATCCGGGCCACGGGTACCGCACGTCGATCGGATATGAGAAAAAGAATAATACGTATATCCGATAGAGGAACCGGCTTTTTGACGTGCCGCTTAAGGAGCGGGAGATGAAGCGGGCCGCGATTGGGGTGTCCGGCGCGGGGTGTCCGGAACCGGCGGCGTGTTGATAAGGTGTGAAGGTCATGAGAGAGGAACGGATCGTTCGGATCGGCGGGGATCCGTATGTCGTGGTTCTGTCGGATGAACCGGAGGCCCTTCTGGCGGCTAAGGCCGCCGGGAGGGCTGTTGTCGGTGTGTGGAGAGAGGGCGCCGTTCTTCCGGCTGACTATCTCGTGGAAACGCCGGAGGCGGCGGATGACCGCTGCCTGGAACGGGTGGTGAGGCGGCACCTCGGGCTCCCGTGGGTGATCGCGGAGACAGAACGGCTCCGGATCCGGGAGTTTACGGCGGAGGACGCGCGCAGAGTGCCCCGCGAGGAGGGCGACGGGGACGCTGACCGGATTTTCTATACGCCGGACCGGCTGGAAGAATATATCCGCTGCCAGTATGAATTTTATGAATACGGCATCTGGGCGGTGACGGACAGAAGAACCGGGGAGCCGGTCGGGAAAGCGGGTGTCTGGAATATGGGGACGGAA
>CAZPGD010000059.1:3243-4529 GCA_964585865.1 uncultured Hungatella sp.
GGGCCGGGTGAGCGGCGGGTCTGTTTCGGGAGAGGGAACGGCAGGCCGGGTGAGCGGCGGGATTGTTTCGGAAGAGGGAGTGCCGGGCCTGCCGGATGATGTTCCGGTACTGGAACTGGGATACCATATTTTCGAGCCTTTCCGCGGCCGCGGTTACGCGAAGGAAGCGTGCCGGGCGATTATAAGCGCGCTGAAAGGGCCGGCGTATTGCGGAGAACATTCCCTTTGTCTTTTCGCGCGAACGGAGGTTTCCAATGAAGCGTCCGTCCGGGTGCTGCGATCCTGCGGGTTCCGGCCCGCGGGCCAGGGAGACGGCGAAGGGGGACGGCGCATTTGCCGGTATGTTCTGTATTTGTGACAGCAGTCCGGTATGCGGACCGCGGTCCGGTTCCCGTCTGACCGGCAGAGGGGGCAGGAGTGTTAAGAAACCGCCGCGGGCAGTTGATTTTTCTTCGGATGTCCGCTATAATGAGAAAAATTGCAGTTCACGTGAAATTTATAAAGCAAAGAAAAGGGGCTTGGCTGTAATGAGAGGTCTTTTCAATTATGATAATCCGGTCTGGAGGTTTATCGGTAAGTTTTGGGATGTTCTGGTTCTGAATATTCTGTGGATCATATGCAGTATCCCGCTTTTTACCATCGGCGCCAGCACGACGGCGGTATATTACGTGACTTTGAAGCTGGCCAGGGATGACGACGACTATACGATCCGGTCGTTTTTTCATTCCTTTAAGGAGAATTTCAGGCAGGCGACGATTATCTGGCTGATTTTTGTGGCGGCAGGAATTGTGCTGCTGATCGATTTATGGTTCGTTCTGTATTCGGGGCAGGTCCCGGCGGGGACGATGCGGATGGTGTTCTCGGCTCTTTTTATCGGTCTGTTTATCATATGGTTCGCGATGATCACGTATGTATTTCCCATACTGGCCAGGTTTTACGGCACGATTAGGCAGACGATGCTGAACGCGTTTCTGCTGTCGATCCGTTATATTTTTTATACAATCGGGATCATCGCAATCGATCTGGGGATCCTGTACCTGATGCTGACATCCATGTCTTTTCTGATGATGTTCGGTTTCCCGCTGATTGCTTTTGCCAACTCATATTTCCTGGACAGGCTGTTTAAAAAGTTCATCCCGCCGGAGGATCCGAATATCCGGGAAGTGCGGCCGTTGTTTACGGATGATGAGGAAACCGGCGAGGAGGCTTCCGTGTGGGATACCCTGCGCGCGAGAAGCGCGTCGGCGGATCCCGAAGAACCGGACGCGGAGACGGAGAATGGCGGA
>CAZPGD010000059.1:4629-7842 GCA_964585865.1 uncultured Hungatella sp.
GAGAAGCGCGTCGGCGGATCCCGAAGAACCGGACGCGGAGACGGAGAATGGCGGAATGGAAACAGGCGGGCTGATAGCGGAGACGGAAGAGACCGGGGTTGCGGACGGGACGGAAGGCGCGGAGGCCGAGACGGCAGAGGTCGAAACCGCGGACGGGACGGAAGGTGTGGAAGCCGGAACGGAAGCCGCCGGTGATGAAGCCGCGAAAACCGGGCAGGACGGAAAATGAAGCGCGCCGTTTCCCGGCACAAATGATTCTGAATCAATGGCCGGATATACTCTGGTGGCAAAGAGTATATCCGGCCATTCCGGCAAATGTATTACGCTACGAAACGGTACATCATTACATAGTGACAGAAACTGCCGCCCATGACGAAGAGATGGAAAATTTCATGGGATCCGAAGCAGCGGTGCCTGGAATTGAAAAGCGGCAGTTTCAGCGCGTAGATGATACCGCCCGCCGTATAAATCAGCCCGCCGGCCAGCAGCCATTGGAAGGCGGCTTTCGGAAGCGCCTGCATAATACGGGAATATGCCAGAACGCAGACCCAGCCCATGGAAATATACAGGACGGAGGAAAACCACTTGGGGCAGGTAATCCAGCATGCCTTGATCAGGATGCCGGCGATGGCGATGGCCCATACCAGTGCCAGAAGCCCCCAGCCCGTCCTG
Source organism: uncultured Hungatella sp. (assembly GCA_964585865.1). GTDB lineage: Bacteria > Bacillota > Clostridia > Lachnospirales > Lachnospiraceae > UBA3402. The sequence goes on from CAZPGD010000059.1 coordinate 5,302, forward strand.
TCTCCCAGAACAACCATGCAGATCGGCGTGTAAGTGCCGGCGATCAGGATGAAAATCATCATATGGTCCGCTTTTTGCAGGATCCGGTTGATTTTCGGTGAGATGTCAAATGTATGGTAAATGGTGCTGGCGGCGTACAGCAGGATCATACTGACGATGAAAACGGCGAGAGCCACCGCGGTAAAGCGGCCCGCGTCATGGTATGCTTTCCGTAAAAGCGGCAGCGCGGCCAGTATGGTCAGCAGCATGGCAATAAAATGAGTAATGGCACTGCCGGGGTCTTTCATGTGGAAACGCTTCATGTTACCACCTCCATATATTAATATGTAGTTTTTGAAACCATGTGTTGAAATATAATATATACCATCTTTGCGAAAATTGCAAGACATAATACAAAATTTTGTCCATGACTGTTGCCGTGTTTTTGCCGGGGAGCGGGAGTGAATGATGCCGGAAATTTTTTTTGAAGATCAGGACGTGATCGTGGTGAGGAAACCAGCGGGGACAGATTCTCAGGCGAGACATACGTTTGAGGCGGATATGGTCAGCGAGATCCGGAACCATATCAGCCGTTCCCGTGCCGGGGTCGGCCCTGTGAAAGAGCGGCTTAACGCCGCTGTCTCGGCCGAACCGTATGTGGGTGCAGTGCACCGTCTGGATAAGCCGACGGAGGGGATCATGGTGTACGCCAAGACGAGACGGGCCGCGGCCGCGTTAAGCGATCAGGTTCGGGACGGGCGGATGAAAAAGAAGTATCTTGCCGTTGTTTGCGGAGAACCCGCGGATCATGCGGGCGGTTTTGTGGATAGCCTGTTGAAAGAACCCGGGGAAAACGAGTCGAAAGTCGTGGAAAAGGAGGAGAAAGGCGCGAAAACCGCCCGCTTGCGCTACCGGGTGCTTGCCGTGAAGCAGTGTGCCGCGGCTTGCGGGGAGGCGCCTGCGCCGGGAGCCGGCGGCAGTCAGCGCGGATGTCCGGGAGTCCTCTCTCTGGTGGAAATCGAACTTTTTACCGGCCGCCACCACCAGATTCGGGTGCAGTTTGCCGCTCATGGTCTGCCGCTTTGGGGCGACGGCCGGTACAACCCGGCCTTTGTCCGGACATCTCAGACCGGGCAGTCCGCCGCTGTTTGGCCGTGCTGCCGGTCGTTGCCGGCCGTAACCGGCGATTCGCCGCGCCGGCCGCTCGCTCTTTGCGCCGCGTCGCTCTCTTTCTGTCATCCGGTCACGGGCCGCAGGCTGACTTTCACCATGGAACCGGAAGGCCCGGCGTTTCAGTTTTTCGCGGATACGCTGTAAGCACCATCCGTTCGCGTCCCGCCGGTACCGCGTCCCGTTTTATTTTGTCACCAGTTTATTCTCATTGCGCCATTTGCGCGGCGGGATCCCGTAGACATTTTTGAACGCCCGGGAAAAATGCAGCTGACTGGGATAGCCGACCGCGTTGCTGATGTTGCCGATGGACAGGCCCGTCAGCTTCAGAAGTTCCGCCGCCTTGGACATCCGGTAGCTGATGAGGAACTCCTGCGGCGTTTTTCCCACCGCGTCCCGGAAAATTTTCCCGAAATAGCTGCGGTTCAGATTGCAGGACGCCGCGATGTCCTCCACGGAAATATCGTTCTGAAAATTCTGCTCGATGAATGACAGCGCTTCCCGCACGTAGAAATCCTGCAGCTTGCCCGTCTGCGTCAGGTGGCGGTTCGAAGAGGAGCGCATCAGATAATCTAAAAACAGGTACAGGTGGCCGATCAAATGGAACGGCGATTGGTCGGGGTGCTGGGCGATGTGCAGCAGTTCGTTTTTCAGTTCATTGCTCAGTTCCCGCGTGTGCGAACGGTAGACGGGGGAGTTTACCGTGATTCCGGCCACTTCAAGGGCCTCCTTCACCTTCAGCCCGTCAAATTCCACCCAGACGTACTCCCATGGGTGCTGTTCATCCGCGTAATAGGAAGAAAGCTGCTTGGGAAAAATCATGAAGCCGTTCCCGCTCTTGATGGAGTATTCGCGTGTTTCGCCGTTAAAATCCGCGGCGGTCAGAGTCCCGGCTCCGGAGATCACGTAATGGAATAGGTAATGGTTCCCGGCATACGGCCCGTAGGAATGGAGCGGTTCGCACTGCTCCCATCCATATTGATATAAACTCAGATCCACGAACCGTTCGTTGGGGAAAATAGAAAACAGGACATTACTCATAATTCCGGCACTCCTTTCGTCCCAGAAACCCCGCGCCGCTCCGATTCGCCGTCAGGCGGCGGCCCTATTGCGCGTAAGACCGAAGCGGCGATCGCGTTGCGCGTAAGACCGAAGCGGCGATCGCATTGCGCGTAAGACCGAAGCGGCGATCGCGTTGCGCGTAAGACCGAAGCGGTGATCGTATTGCGCGTAAGACTAAAAAAGGCGGCGCCTGCTCGCTCCTGATTACGGACAGGCATCCCCCGGTTTTCATTATATACCCGTATGCGGACGAATGGCAACCCCCAATCGGAATTGTTTTGCCCGCGGCCGCGCAAGAAGATGCGCCGTCTGAACTGTTACGAATTTCGT
>CAZPGD010000060.1:0-7842 GCA_964585865.1 uncultured Hungatella sp.
GGATCCGCATTATCCATATCAGGACAATATGTTTTCCTTTGCGCCGTTATCCCTGACAATGGAAAATTCCTTCAACATTGATCCCGGACTGCAATGGTACCTGACTTTAGAATCCAACACAGGGGAAATACCGGCGATTTTCCGGACGCGTGTACGCTAACTAACCGTTCCGAAAGCAGCCGTTCCGACAGGTAAACGATCCGGAACAACCCAACCTATTGACTTTTTTTCTGAAATCTTATAAACTTGCCTTACAATAAAGCTCCCGTCCGCTGAGACTCGGGGCCGTTTTACAGGAGAATGTGGCGTATAATGAAAAAGATGAACCCTTCCATACTCCTTCCCGCTGCCGTGATGACCGCGCTCTGGGGATTGGTCCTGCTGCAGACGGGATTTATCGAGGGGTCAGATGACCAATGGGTCTCAACGGCTCTGACAACGCACGAAAACTGGATGATCATCTGTAATAACCGGGTTCTGGTAAACGTGTTGGCTGTGCTGATCGAGGGTGGGGGGGTATATGTCTGGAGGATTCTGAGCCTTACGTGCGGCTTTCTTTTTTTCTTTTATCTGCAGAAATATGTCTGTCTGCTCACGGGCATGGAACCCGATCCATACATAAATCTTATTTTCACGGGACTTTTTTATCTGATCCCGCTTCCGGTACTGTCCTCGGGAGTTTTCTGGATCACGGGTTCGTTTTCTAATCTGTTTGGTGTCACCGGCTGCCTTATATTCCTGTGGCCTTTTCTATGCGCGCTGTTCGGGAAAGAAGTGAGCGGGGGGCAGATCGCTTTCTCATTGGTCTGCGGGATCTATGCGGGAAACCTGGAACAGACTTCCGCCGTGCAGCTTGTTTTTTCTTCCGTAGTGATCCTTTTTCTTCGATGGAAGGGGAGGAAATTGCCAAAACCGCTTCTGTGTCTGTGGGCAGCAGCTCTTTTTTCCTTCGCCATTCTCCTCCTGCTGCCCTATAACCGTTCGCGGCTTGATGCTTCCGTTGCCATGTATATGCCTGAGTTTGGCAGTTTGTCCGCGGCGGGGAAACTGTTCCAGGGACTCGTGTTCCTGTATTCCCGCCTGTCAAACGGTCCGCTTTTGCCGCTGCTCCTTTCCGCTGCCTCAGCCTGTTCCGTGGTCCGGCAGGATCGGAAAAAACTTACAAAGCTCCTCTCTCTTTTCCCCGTCTGGTACTATGCGGTTTGTCTTCTCGTGAAAATGGATGTTTTCTACGGTCATACCGTGACATGGGTATGCGATTTCAATATTTATCATTTTCACGATATCACGGATTACCGTTATCTTATCGCGCTTCTTCTCCAGACTCTTGCTTTATCAATCGAAGCGTTCCTGATCTTCGTTCAATGCGGGACAGTTGAGGCCGGGCTTGCGGAGTTCCTTTTCTTCGGAGCGGGAATGGCATCTGTCGCGGTCATGGGGTTCTCGCCTACGATGTTCGCGAGCGGGAACCGGACATCGACGTTTCTGTATGTCAGTCTTCTGCTGCTGATCGGCGACCGCGTCTGCCGCGTCATGCGGTGCGGCTCCGCCGAAATAAAAAAATATACCGCCGTGTTCACAGTCATGCTCGACTTGCTGCTCTGCTGGCAATTTTATAAGATCCTGCGGGGAATCATCATATACTGACACCTGCCCGCCGGCGGCTCACGGCGGCAATTCAGAAAACGCGCCGGCCGGCTGATTGATCTGTGCGGATCCCGCAAAAGGAGCGGATTGCTACAAATCACACCTTAACCGGACTATCGCATGACTCGTAACACTCAGAAATTTTCTGCCCAATCAGGCCCGCGGAGTTGACATGAAAACATTCGCTATCTATAATAAAGAAGCGCTGCTTCGGTTGTCAAAAATAAATGAGAAAAGAGGATTTTCAATATGACACTGTTCATGGACATTATTAAAGGCATCGTCATCGGCACCGCAAATATCATCCCGGGCGTCAGCGGCGGGACCATGGCCGTTTCTCTGGGCGTGTACGACAGGATCCTGTCTGCCGTCTCCCGTCTGTTTAAGGACTGGAAGAACAGCATCCGCCAGCTCCTCCCGCTGGGAATCGGCTGTCTGATCGGAATCGTCGGACTGACCTATCTCATCGAATACCTGCTGAGCAGCCACACTTTCGTTACCTGCATGGCCTTTGTAGGGCTGATCCTGGGCGGGCTGCCCATGCTGCTTGCTTCTTTAAAGAAGGAACTGCGCCGCTCCGGCGCTTCCATTGGGATCGTGGAAATCCTGGCATTCGTGCTTCTGTTCTGCGTGGCGGTATTCCTTCCCATGCTGAATACCGGTGAGGAGGTGCTGCGCACCTTCACGGCAACGCCGGGTACGCTGCTCTCCCTGTTCCTGGTCGGCGTTATCGCCGCGGCCACCATGGTCGTCCCCGGAGTCAGCGGCTCCCTGGTCATGATGATTCTTGGTTACTATTACGGAATTATCAATACGATCAAGTCGTTTCTGGAAGCCCTGCGCCACTTCGACGCCGCCGCCATGGCGCAAAACGCCGTCCTGCTGGTGCCGTTCGGCATCGGGGTGCTGCTGGGGATTTTTCTGATCGCGCGGCTGATCACCTTCCTGTTTGAAAAATACGGCGTGACGACCTACTGCGCCATTCTGGGGCTGATCATCGCGTCCCCCTTCGCCATTTTCTACAATACGGGACTGCTGCGGCAGCTGTCCTCCATCACCTTGCCGCAGGTGATCGCCGGCGTTCTTCTGGCGGCCGTCTGCGCCGTCCTGACTTACAGACTGGGCGGCACGGATACGTAAAACGGCAGATACGCAAAATAACCGGTACGCAAAGCGACGGGTGCGCAAAACGGCAGATACGCAAAACCGATACGCCAAACGAAAAAGGCTCATAACGACGGGTACTTAAAACAGTATATAAAAATCCGGATATCGCAGGGGAATTCCCGACGTATCCGGATTTTTATTCATGACAATAGAAATTTCGCACAGCATATTTCTGTTATCTTCCTTTTTATGTATCGCGGGTTACGGGTTCCCGCCTTCCCCGCCTTTCTTTTCCCGGCTCAGGCTTCGCCTCCGCTTTCCGTATTTCCCGCTGGCTCAGGCTCCGCCGCGGGTGATTCTTCCGCTTCCGCCGCCCCGGCGCATTCGCCTTCCCCGGCAGCTTCTGCCGCCGGATCGCCGGCCGGCGCCGCTTCCGCGCTCTCTTCTTCCTGCCTTTCGGCAATCGCCGCGCCGCATTTCCCGCAGAATTTATTTCCCTTCTTCACAATCGCGCCACAGGAGGGACACACGACGCTGCCTTCCAGCTTCCGAATCTCTCCCCGCGCCTCTTCCATCTGCGCCAGAAGCTTCGTGATCTCATCTATGATCATCTGATAATCCCCTTCCGCGTCATTTCTGTGCTTCTTATAGTACAGCTGCCCGACTGCCTCGTAAAGGGATTTCAGTCTGTTCTTCTGTGCCGAAAGCTGCGCTTTCAGCTGAACAAGTTCCGCCATATCCTTCGCCTTCTGAGCCGCTTCCTTCCCTGTGTTCGTAACCGCTTTGCTGATATCATCCAGTAATGCCATGGCAATACCCCCTGTTTTTTCTTTATAGTACCGTTTATCCGTACGCTTGTCAAGTTAAAAAGCCTCCTTGCCTCCTTCCGGCCGGCGCGGGAATCGGCCGGAAGGACGCGCCGCCGGCGCCCCGCGCCCGTTTCGTCACTCCAGATGGTATTTCTCAATCGTCTCCGGCGACAGCTTCGAAAGATCGATCCCGCAGGCCAGCGTCTCCGTCCATGTGCCGTTATACTCGCCGTTTCTGTCCAGGCGCGTTCCGTCACGGATCAGATCGACCGTAACCGTCACGTCCGGATTCCCGGACATTTCTTCCCGGTCCAGGAAAGAGTTCATTTCCACATACTCCTCAAAACAGAGTCCCGGCGCAAGTTCCCGGATAGTCTCCTCGTCCGTGTACATGATAATCACCGGGGCGGATTGGGTGGCCGTCTCCGGGATAATCGTATCCGCCTCCGCCGTATCCCCGGCGTTCCCCGCGGAATTTTGCGGATTTTCCGCATCCGCGCGGTTTTTTGCGCCCGACGGATCCGTCCACTCGGGATCCCAGTCGTAATAGAAAATATTGATCGAGGAAATATTCGACTCGTCCATCCGCTCCGTCTCGATCCCGGCCTCGCCAAGCAGGGTCAAAGTCCTCTCAAACGACGGATATACCGGATAGAAACAGCGGTTCTTCAGATTGTAATCGTCATATCCCGCGGATCGGTTATGCTCCGCGGCCGCCTTCATCGCGTCCGTCGTGAAGCGGATCGTGCCGATCGGAATCTCGTGCCGCATGGTCTCCACGCGCAGTTCCTCCAGATCCTTCTGATAGGCGGCAAGAAGTTTGGCGCGGCCCTCCTCGTCCGTTTCGACGATCTTTTGCAGGTTGTACTGCCGGAAAACCACTTCCGCCGTCTCCGAAGCGCTCTGCTCCAGAATCGGGTACACACCTCTCTTGTACTCGGCGCTGTCCGCAATCGCCGCGTAATCCGCCGCGTTATTTCCGCTGTCCATCCGTATCCGGTAGGTCCGGTAAACCGTCCGGCCGTTTTTCAGTTTCAGCCGCATGATGATCGTCTCTCCCTGCCACCGGTTCTTGAAACGGTCCTCTTTCGCCTGTTCCGCCCCGGATCTGGCCAGTTCCGCCACCGGATACGTATCGGTCAGCTTCATATGGGACATCCGGTAATCGTTTGCGCCCATATAGTCCCAGTAATATTGACCCGAAGTGTCCTCGTAGACCCCGATATCCCCGTATGTGACCCAGGATTCCTCAGGGCCGATCACACCGGCCTCCGCGATCTCATCCGCCTCCGGGTACCAGGAATCGTAACCGAACCAGTCATAATAGCCGGCCAGCGCCACCGCCAGTACCGCTACGGCCGCGGCCGCCATCTGGAGCCGGTGCGAGATCAGTTTTCTGAAATCAAAATGGTAGATAATCTCCGTCAGGCAGTGGGTCAGCAGACATCCGCATATCCCGCCGAAAATAAGCCATCCCGCTTTCCCGTTTGAAATCAAATAAAACAATAACGCGAACGCGACGCCGGCCGGAACCGTAAGCAGGACGCGGATGGGCGCTTTCGTCCTATCAAACGCCATCGCCCTGCCCGCCGCTTCCGACGGGCGCAGCCGGTAGAGACAGAAGGACAGAACAGCCAGCGCCGCCGTTGCCAACATCACCGGAACGCCTCTCCATACGGACCACTCGCCATCGCCGAAATCCGACCATGCCATCGCGTAGTTCACGACCGGAGAGGAATCGCGCGCGACGGCTCTCACTATCTCGCCCATCTGCGAGACGCTTTCGGAATAGGTATGAAAATTGATGCTGCAATACGCGTAACAGAGAGCCGCGAGCGCCGGGCCGTAGACGCAGAACACCCCAAACGCCAGAAGCGCCACCGCCGTATTTCCCGTCATCATCATGGCCGTTACCGCCGTCGTATAGATCAGGCCGTAATATACCGCATTCAAAAACAGGTTCTGCCACGGCAGACTGCCGAGCGCCCCGCTCCCGCCCCCGGCCCGCAGCACGAGGAGCAGCACACAGATCAGTTCCGACGCGGCGTAGCAGACAAACGGTACCAATAGCCCGTTCAGGTAAGGCGCCAGAAAAAGCTGTCCGCGCTTCACCGGAAGACTGTGGTAGAAATCCGTCTTGCGGCTGTTGTGAAGGTAATGGAACCCGGAGAACGCCCACAGCACCGCCGTTACCGGCAGGATAAGCGCAACCGCGTAATTATGATACAGCAGGCCCGCCGCGTCCGACATCATCCGGTAGCGTTCGGCATCCGTTACGGCGCGGACAATCTGCTCCTTAAGTTCCCCGCAGATCACGGCCATCGGAACCACCATCGCGAAGAACAGACTCAGAATCGTCCACGCAATCGTCCATACGCGCCGTTTCAGATCCTCTTTCATGAGTTTAAAGCACAAGTTTCTTGATGTCATAACCCGCCACCTCCGTTTCACTGATAAATATCTCCTCCAAGGACAAGGGAATAATCTCCGCGAAAATCGGCTCGCAGCCGTTTATGGCCGCCTCCGCCGCCTCGCGGCTGCCCCGCACCGTCAGCGTCAGAAGGCTTCCTCTTTCTTCCGACCGCACAACCTCCACGCCTTTGAGATTCTCAATGCTTCCGCCCGGCGGAAGCACGCACTGGATTTTGTGGATATTCAGCTTCATCTCTTCCAGATCCTTCGACAGCAGGATCCCGCCCTTATGCAGAAGCCCTACATGGTCGCAGATGTCTTCCAGTTCGCGCAGGTTGTGCGAGGCAATGATCGGCGTCAGGTTCCGCTCCTCCATATCGCCCACGAAAATGCTTTTTACCGTCTGCCGCATGACCGGGTCCAGGCCGTCGAATGTCTCGTCGCAGAACAGGTAATCCGTCCCGGCGCAGACCCCGCAGATCACCGACACCTGCTTTTTCATCCCCTTGGAAAACGTGTTGATCTTCCGTTTCCGGTCCAGTTCAAAACTCTCCGTCAGGTGAACGAAACGCTCCTTGTCAAATTGCGGGTACACCGTCCGGTAGAAACACATCATCTCGTCCGGCGTGGCGTTGCTGAAGAAATACGCGTCATCCGGAATATAGAAGAAACGCCTCTTGACCTCCGTATTCTCATATACGTCCCGTCCGTCAATCGTCACGCTGCCCTCTTCCGGCCTCAGGATGCCGCTCAGCAGACGGAGGAACGTACTCTTTCCGGCTCCGTTTGTCCCGATCAGACCAAATACGCTGCCGTCCTTAATTGTCGCGTCAATATGGTCCAGCGCCACGATATCGCCGAACCGCTTGGTCAGATTTTTCGCCTCAATCATCGGTTCTCTCCCTCCCTATCATAGACCGCGTCAATGGCGGCTTTCATCCTCTCTCTCTCCACACCCAGTTTCGCCGCCCGTTCCGCCAGCGCTTTCTGCTCATCTAAAAGCGCCTGTTTTTCATTCTCCCGGATATGGCTGCTGTCCGCCACAAAGCTTCCCTTCCCCTTGACCGAGTAAATATACCCCTGCCTCTCCAGTTCCGCGTACGCGCGCTGGATCGTGTTCGGATTGATCGACAGATCCATCGCCAGGGACCTCACCGTCGGCATCCGGCTGTCCTGCGCCAGCGCCCCGCTGACCATCAGTTCCCGGAACTTCTCGACGATCTGCTCGTAGAGCGGCCGCCGGTCCCGGTAATCCAGTATAATCATGCCCCGCCTCCTTTCTCCGCCTCCCGCGGCAGATTCTCCCGCCCGGACTGCCGGACGGTTCCCGGTTCTCTGTACTAATATTCATTAGTGTACTAATATGATTAATACAATTATAGCGCATGAAGCCGCGAAATCAACAGGGAAATCCTTACGAATTTATGAAGTAAGCGGCGAATCAGGCGGGGCGCCGGCGGCTCGGCGTTCCGCATCAAAAGGACCGCCGCCGGCTCACCGCTCCGCACCAAAAGGACAGCCGCCGGCTCGCCGTCCCGCACCAAAAGGACAGCCGCCGGCTCGCCGCTCCTCCTCAAAAAAGGAGCGCCGGGAAAATTCCCCGGCGCTCCTGATCGCCTGCCTGCCGTCCGTAGCTGCCCGTACCGTCGGGACAGTCCCGGCCGCGGATCACTCCGCGCTGTACAGTCCGACCAGCTTCTTCAGATATTCGTAGTGCTCCTTCGCCTCCGCCTCGTTCTTCGCGAACAGCCTCTCGGCCCTCTCCGGATTCTTCATCGCCAGAGACGCGTAGCGAACCTCGCCCTTCAAGAAATCCTGATAGCCTTCCATCTTCGGTTCCTTGCTGTCCAGCGTGAACTTGTTCCCG
>CAZPGD010000061.1:0-7798 GCA_964585865.1 uncultured Hungatella sp.
AATCCGCGGGGCCCCTGCCCCGCTGCTTCCTCATGTCGGGGCGGGTCGTAAAGTCCTTCATCCACCGGCATGTAAACATGCCGTGTATGAATGACCTTCCGACCCTGGCATCATCATACTATAACTTGCCATCAAATATCAATTCCTGCGGGGAATTTTTTTGGAATTTTTTCGGAAATTTTCATTTTTGCATTGATTAAATCGCCCGAATCGATTAAAATACTTTCTGAAAGGCGGTATTGGAAGAAGGAGGTGGCGAAAAAAGGACACCATTCTGTCTGGAAAATACCGGTTGATCCGCACTTTGGGACAGGGGCGCAGCGGGACCGTATATCTGGCGCTCCACCGGGACCTGGAGGAATACAGGGCAGTCAAGCAGGTTTCCGGTTCTTCGGCCGGCTATGAGCAGTTCCGCAAGGAAGCCCTGCTGCTCAAACGTCTCCGGCATCCGGGTATCCCGATTGTTTACGACATTGAAGAAGATTCTCAGTACAGTTATCTGATTGAAGAGTTTCTGGAAGGAAGTTCTCTTTACGACCTCGTCCGGGAACGGGGCCGTCTGAACCGGGAAGCGGTGATTACGTACGGCATCCAAATCTGCGACCTGGTCCATTATCTGCATTCGGCGGAAGACATTCCCATTTTACATCTCGATCTGCAGCCGAGGAACCTGCTGGTTTGCCACGGGCAGGTAAAGCTGCTTGATTTTGACCATTCGGATACCGTCGCGGGCGCCAACGCCGCGAAACGGCGGTACGGCACGCCCGGCTACTGCGCGCCCGAGCAGCGGGACGGCGACAGTCTGGGAATTTACACGGATGTGTACCAGATCGGAGCGATCCTGTATTATCTCGCGGCCGGGCACCCGAGGACGGAAGGGACTCCCGTATTGGTAACGGGCGGTCTGGGCGCCGTTATCCGGCGGTGCCTGCATCCGGATGCTTCCATGCGCTATGCTTCGGCCAGGGAAGTAGGGGAAGAACTGGAAGCGCTGCGGTCCGGCACGGAAGGACCGGACCGGAACCAATCACCGCCTTTCATTATCGCGGTCGCGGGATCCCGCCCCGGGGCGGGAGCGACCCATGTCGCGATCGGTCTGACCGCGTATCTGGATCGGAGCGGCCGCGCGGTCCTCTATGAGGAACGGAACTTTTCAAATGATGTGCGCGCCATGGCGGAAACGCTCGGCGCAGCGGCGGATTCCTACGGGATCTGCACGATTTTTAAACTGCCGCTGAAACCGCGGTACGGAGAAGCGGTCCGCTTCCGGGACGCCGCGTACCCGCTGATTGTGCGGGATTACGGTACGGAACTGGAGCAGGCGGCCGCGGATGCCGCGGCGGGAGAACTGTCCGCGGTGCTGCTGGTGCGGGACGGCAAGTGGTGGAGCGGGGGACCGGGGGGAAGCGTCCGTTTCGCGGACGCGGCGGCGCGCGGGGAGGCCATGGAGCGCCTGGCGTCGGCCGGGAACCTTTATGTGCTTTATAACCGGACTTTGCCGGGTACGGTCCGGCTGCCGGAAGGGCCGCGGAAAGAAGGCGTTCCCTGCTACCGCCTGCCCTTCTATGAGAATCCGTTTAAACCGGACCGCGGGGCGGAAGCCTGTTTCCGGGCAGTAACCGGGAAATTTCTCCCGGATGGGAAATGGAAAAGAAGGAAGCGGACGGACGGCAGGACACGGGACGCGCTGAGGGGCGGAAACGGCCGCTGAAGCGCGGATCGTGAAAGGAGAAGGGAACGCGGGATGGGTTACGCGAGGAAGAAACCGAAACGGCACGAGGGGGGACCGAGGATCATCGGGGTGGCGGGAACGGGCCGCGGCACGGGAACCACCCATCTGTGCGTGCTGGCGGCAAATTATTTGTGCAGCGCCTGCGGGCGGGAGACGGCGGTTCTGGAATGGAACCGGCACGGGGATTTCGCCCGTTTCGGCAGCGTCTGTACGGGCGGGCAGACGGCGGAGAGCCGTTACAGGATTCAAAATGTGGATTTTTATCCGCAGGCTGCCGGCAGCGTGCTGGCGGACTGTCTTCACGGGGGGTACGAGGAGATCCTGATTGATTTCGGGACCCTGGGGGAACAGCCGCCGGAAGAGCCGCTGCGCTGTCACAGGGTATTTCTGACGGTCTCGTTCAGCGAGTGGCAGGAAGGAGCGTTCGGGAATCCGGAAGCGTGGGAGGAACGCGCCGTGAAAAACGGCTGGCTATGCCTGGCTGCTTTTGGCAGCGAGGAATCCAGAATAAAATGGAATAAAAGGCGCGGACCGAACGTGCGGAGGATTCCCCTTTCAGTGGACGCGTTTACCGTCACGGAGCAGATGATCGGATTTTTCAGAACGATCCTGTGAGGGTCCTTTTCCGGAAGATGTGTCACGGCAGCCTCCGGGGAAGGGAAAGGACGGCGGTTTGCGGATGCCCGGCGGGAAGGGAAGAGTTATGGATGAACAGGTTCATGAGGAAATGCGTCAATATGTAAATGGTCTCCGGCAATATGAGGCCAGGGGAATCCCGGTCTACATCGACGGGGAGATCCCCGGAGAGGAGGACTGGGAAAAGATCTTCCGGGTCCAGGAGGACGGCTCCTTCTATATGTGCGACTATGTCGGCGCGTCGGAAGGAAATCTGAAAGAGATCCGCTTTGACAGGGTCTATAACCGCTGAGCCCCGCGCCATCTTCCGTCAGCAGCCAATCGGGGCAGGGGGAGCGCGGCGGGAAGACCGAAGATATTTTAAAGAAAAATTAAGAACATTTAAGAACTTATAACAAGTTACGGTCAGAAGGGTGTGGTATAATCGTAAACATTATACCACACTTTTTTAGCCCGCCGCGCCCCGAAAAAACGCGCCGCCCCAAGGGGAGGCCGCGGCCCGGACGGGAAATGCGCCGGGTCCCTGCCCGACGGCGAAGGAGGAACTTCCTGTTGAAACGTACCCGGATCCCCGTTGTGATTGTGATCGTTCTTCTCGTCCTGCTTGCCGGCGGTTTCGCCGCGGCCCGGTATATCAGCCGGTACCTTCCAAGCGGCGAGCAGGCGGATATTTCTTCCCTTTATGATCTTTCCGGCGAGGAAGCCGTTTTATTTTATAATGACCGCCCTGCGGACGTGCGCGCCGTCATACGGGATAACCAGGCATATCTGCCCCTTGGCTGGGTCAATGAGAACCTGAATGAGAAGTTTTACTGGGACGATACGGAAAAACTGCTGGTATATACGCTTCCCGACGCCGTCGTGTATGCCGACAGGAGGACCGCCGGCAACAGCGGGAGCCCGCTCCTTCTGGCGGAAGAGGACGGCGTCTATCTGTCCCTGTCCCTGATCGGCAGCTATACGGATATCCGTTTCGTCACGTTTGCCGCGCCGGGGGCCGGCCGGGTTTTCGTGGACGACGACTGGTCCGCGCGCCAGGTGGGGACCGTGAAGAGGGATACGCCGGTCCGTGTGGAAGCCGATATCAAAAGCCCGGTCCTGACGACCGTGGGGCGGGACGGGCAGGCCGTGATCCTGGAGAGCGGCGGGGAATGGGACAAGGTTCGCACGGACGACGGGTTTATCGGGTACCTGCAGGCGAAGCGGATCGCCGCCACGCAGACGAGCCCCCGTATCAGCACGTTTTCGGAACCGGAATACACGAGCCTGTCGATGGATGAGAAGGTATGCCTGGTCTGGCACCAGGTTCTGGATGAAAAGCAGAATGACGATCTCGAGCAGCTGATTGCCGGGACGAAGGGGGTCAACGTGGTGGCGCCCACCTGGCTGATGCTGACGGATAACAATGGGAATTATTCGTCCTACGCCAGCCGCGAATATGTGGATAAGGCGCACGAACTGGGCCTGCAGGTGTGGGCGGTGCTTGACAATTTTAACAAGGGCGGTCAGGTTGATTCCGCCGTGCTGTTTGCCAGAACCTCGGTCAGGAGAAAGCTGATTGCCGGCCTGATGGAGGAAGTGCGGGATTACGGGCTGGACGGTCTGAATCTGGATATCGAGGGCATCTCGCAGGAAGCCATGCCGCATTATGTCCAGTTTATCCGGGAACTGTCCGTGGAATGCCGGAAAAACGGGATTTTTCTTTCCGTGGACAATTATGTGCCGTCGGAATATACCGCCGCTTACAACCGCGCGGAACAGGGGCGGGTCGCGGACTATGTGATTATCATGGGGTATGATGAGCATTATTCCGGAGGAGAGCCGGGGTCCGTGGCGTCGCTTCCCTTTGTGGAGAAAGGGATCCGGGATACGCTCAGTCTCGTCCCGGCGGAGAAGGTGATCAACGCGGTGCCGTTTTACACCAGGCGCTGGACGACGGAAAACGGCGAGGTGACATCGGCCGCTTTGGGAATGGACGCCGCCGCCGCCTGGGTGGAGGAGAATGACGTCCCGCTCTACTGGCAGGAGGAACTGGGCCAGTATTACGGGGAGCTCCGGGAAGGAAACGCGTTCCATATGATCTGGATGGAAGATGAGCGTTCGCTCCGGCTGAAGATGGATCTGATCCGGGAGTACGATCTGGCGGGCGTGGCCTGCTGGAAGCTGGGTCTGGAAACGGAATCCGTATGGGATATTATCAAGACATAAAGGCGGATCGCTGACATGGGAAAACGGAAGATTTCGATTGGGAATTTAACGGGGAATTTAACGGGAATTTTGATTCTTTTGGCCGCTGCCGTCCTGCTGGGCGGCTGTTCCGCGTATTACCGGTCCGGTTCCGGCGAAACGGAACCGCCGGCGGAAACGGAAGACATTCGGACCGAAACGGAAGGGACCACAGCCGGGACGGAAAACGGCCCGCAGGTTTCCAAGGCGGAGGACAGCACGGTTGAGTCTCTGGAGATCGGCGGCGCGTCCGCCAATCCGGAGATCCTGATCGCGACGGATATCCATTACCTGGCGAAGGAACTGACGGATTTCGGCGAGGCGTTTGAGGATATGGCCGTCAACGGGGACGGGAAGGCGGTTCCTTACGTGTGGGAGATCACGGACGCATTTCTGGACGCCGTGGTGGAGCGGAAACCGCAGGCCGTGATCCTTTGCGGGGATCTGACATTGGAGGGGGAGCGTTACAGTCATGAAGCCCTGGCCAGCAAGCTGGGACGGGCAGAGCGGGCCGGGGTGGACGTGGTCGTGATTCCCGGCAATCATGACATCAATAATTCCGGCGCCGCCAGCTATTTCGGCAGTTCGGCGTCGCCCGCCGAGCAGACGTCGCCGGAAAATTTCGCGGAGATTTACGCGAAATTCGGGTATGAGGAGGCGGTAAGCCGGGACCCGGCTTCTTTAAGTTATGTTTATCAGTTGAAGGACGGCACGTGGCTTTTGATGCTGGACAGCTGCCAGTACGAACACGGGGCGCTGGTGGGCGGAATGATCCGTTCGGACACCTACAGATGGATCGAAGAGCAGCTGTCGGAGGCATGGGAGCAGGAGCGCAATGTCATTGCGGTGGCGCATCACAATCTGTTTGACGAGAGCCGCATCTATGAGGACGACTGCACCATCGAGCACGCGGAGGAACTGGAGGATATACTGGACAGCTGGGGCGTTACGCTTTTCCTCAGCGGGCACCTCCATGTCCAGCATTATAAAGAGTCGTCCTCCTATGATATTGCGGAGATCGTGACGGGAAGCCTGGCGACCGCGCCCTGCCAGTACGGGGTGCTGAAGTATTTCGGTCCGGAAAAGTTCGATTACCATACGGAAACGGTGGATGTGGCGTCCTGGGCGGTCCGCAATGAGAACCCGGACGCGAATCTGAGGGAGTTTGATACGTACGCGAATGAATTCCTGCAGGACGTGTTTTACCGGAAGGCGTCGGACGATCTTGCCGGCAAGGATCTGACGGGAGAGGAAAGACGGAAAATGGCGGAATTCTACGCGTTTCTGAATGTATATTCCGTTGCGGGACGGGCAGTGGAGATCCGCGACTGGGCGGCCGCTTCCAAGACGTACGAGCTCTGGGAAGAGTACAACCGGTCAGATATCCTGAGTATGTATATCGATGAGATTCTGGAGGACGCGTACTGCGATTATAATACGTTCCAGAAATAATCCGGCGGGGCCTTTGCGGCGGAAAAGGGTTTGCGTTTTATGTACACGAAGGTAATAAAAATAGACAGGGATCATATAGAGGAGGAGGGGCTTTACGAAGCGGCGCGGATCCTTCGGGATGGCGGTCTGGTGGCGTTCCCGACGGAAACGGTTTACGGTCTGGGCGCGAACGGACTGAACGGGGAGGCGGCGGCGAAGATTTACGCGGCCAAAGGGCGGCCGTCGGATAATCCGCTGATTCTGCACATAGCGGATGTGAGGGAGATTGAGCCGCTGGTCCGGGAAGTCCCGGAAATGGCGAAGAAGCTGATGGAGGTGTTTTGGCCGGGGCCGCTGACGATGATATTTCCGAAGAGCGGGATCGTGCCGTACGCGACGACGGGCGGGCTGGATACGGTAGCGGTTCGGATGCCCCGCGATCCGGTGGCGAACCGGCTGATCGCGCTGGCGCGGGTCCCGGTGGCGGCTCCGAGCGCCAATCTGTCCGGGCGGCCCAGCCCGACCGCGGCGGAGCATGTGATCCGGGATATGGACGGCCGTATCGAGATGATTATCGACGGCGGCCCCGTCGGGATCGGCGTGGAGTCCACGATTGTGGACGTGACCGGAGAGATGCCGGTGCTTCTGAGGCCGGGGGCCGTCACGATGGAGATGCTTAAGGAAACGGTGGGGGAAGTGGAGATTGATCCGGCCATCCTGGGACCGGCGGCAAAGGACGTGAGACCGAAGGCGCCGGGCATGAAATACCGGCATTACGCGCCGAAAGCGGAACTGATACTGGTGGAGGCCGCCGGCGCGCCGGGGGTGGAGCGGAACGAGGCGCAGCCGGACGCGGCCGGGGACGACGCGGTTGCCGCGGAGATTAACCGTCAGGTACGGGCCAGAATGGCGGAGGGGTTCCGTGTCGGCGTTCTGTGCTGTGATGAGACGAAGGACCGCTATCCGGCGGGCGTTGTCCGCAGCGTGGGACGGCGGGACCGGCAGGAGACCATTGCCCGCAGTCTGTTTGCGGTGCTGCGGGAGTTTGATGATCTTGGGGTGGATTATATCTATTCGGAGAGTTTCGCCCGGGACCATCTGGGGCAGGCCATCATGAACCGGCTGACGAAAGCGGCGGGCTATCATATCATTTACGCGGAAAGGGAGGAGAGGTGGCATGGCTGAGAGCGGGAAACGAACGGATTATATTTCCTGGGACGAATATTTTATGGGAGTGGCGGAACTGTCCGGTATGCGTTCCAAGGATCCGAACACCCAGGTGGGCTGCTGTATCGTCAGCGCCGACAACAAGATCCTCTCCATGGGGTACAACGGTCTGCCGATCGGATGTTCCGACGACGAATTTCCCTGGAACCGGGAGGACGGGGAAAATGACGCCTATAATACCAAATATTTTTATGTGGCGCACAGCGAACTGAACGCGATTCTCAATTACCGGGGCGGCAGTCTGGAGGGAAGCAAGCTGTATGTTACCATGTTTCCCTGCAATGAGTGCGCGAAAGCGATTATTCAGGCGGGAATCCGGACGATCATTTACGCGGAGGACAAATACGCGGAAACGCCCGCGGTTCGCGCCTCGAAACGGATGCTGAACGCGGCGGGGGTCCGCTATTATCCGTACGCGGCCACGGGGCGCGTCATGAAAATCCGTGTCTGAACATAAAACAATGCTTGCATGAACGGGCAAAATAGCATAAAATGATGATGCCAGGGTCGAAAGTCGGAATCCACGGCATGTTTACATGCCGGTGG
>CAZPGD010000062.1:0-7777 GCA_964585865.1 uncultured Hungatella sp.
CTTCTCCGAAATCAGAACCGGCTTTTACAACTCGTGATAATACGGGCAAATGTCTTCATAATGCCCGTCTTTCATGCGGAAACCGCCGGGAATCATCCCCAGGGGGACGAATCCCAGCCGCTCGTACAGGTGTCTGGCGTGAATATTGGAGGCCACCACGGCATTGAACTGCATGACCCGGAAGCCGTGCTTCTTTGCCTCGATGAGACTGTCGGACACCAGTTTCTCCCCGATATGAAGCCCCCTGTCCCCGGAACCGACCGCGTAGCTGGTGTTGCCGATATGACCGCAGCGGCCGATATTGTTGGGATGAAGAATGTAGAGACCCTTTACCTGGCCGGTTCCTTCTTCCGCCGCCACCGCGCTGTACGTCTGGGCGGCAAAGAACTCCGCCCCCGTCCGCTCGTCCAGAAAGTCTTCCTGGGGAAACGCGATCCCTTCTTCCACCACCTCGTTCCAGATCCGGATCATAGCAGGCAGATCCTTTTCTTCATACGCTCTCACGATAATATTCATTTTGGTACCCGCAACCTTTCCGCAATGATTTGCCGTTTTTACCCCCGCACCTGCGCCGCCGCATCCGTCAACCGTGATGAAATCCGGCTCTGCATAAACGCGCAGTATTCGAGATCCCGCCCGATCCGGCCCGCAGCGATTTTGATGCCGATGGGCCGGCCGTCTGAACGGTTCCGCAGCATACACTGTATTTATTCGGCACATATTCAAAAATGTACTTGTAAGCCGCTTCCTTTTCCTCGTCATAGAGATACCCGCAAATACTGCATTTAAAATCCCCATGCACCGACCGTCATTCCAATCCGCCAGTCCGCGCACCGCCGCTCTCAGGCGGAAGCCGCCTTGATCCGCTCAACCGCCTCCACGGTATTCTCATAGTTTCCGAAGGCCGTGAGCCGGAAATACCCCTCGCCGCTGGGGCCGAAGCCGCTCCCCGGCGTCCCGACCACGTTGACCCGCTCCAGGAGATAGTCGAAGAAATCCCAGGACGTCATTCCGCGGGGCACTCTCAGCCAGATATAGGGGGCGTTGACCCCGCCATATACCTCGTATCCGGCTTCCTTTAAGCCGTCGTAAATGGTTTTGGCGTTGCGCATATAGTAGGCCACCTGCTCCTTCAGCTGGCGTCTTCCCTCCTCGGAATAAACGGCCATGGCGGCTTTCTGGACGATGTAGGGGGCGCCGTTGAATTTGGTCCCGTGTCTCCTGGCCCATAGGCCGTGTACCGCCACATCGCCGCATTTCAAATCCTTCGGGATCACCGTGAAGCCGAGGCGGACGCCGGTGAAACCGGCGTTTTTGGAAAAGGAACGGAACTCGATGGCGCAGGTGCGGGAACCTTCGATCTCAAAAATACTGTGGGGAACATCCTCCTGCCCGATATACGCCTCGTAGGCCGCGTCGTAAAGGATCACGGCCCCCACGCGGTTGGCGTAATCCACCCATTTCCGCAGCTGCGCGCGAGTCAGCGCGGTGCCGGTGGGGTTGTTGGGAACACAGAGATAGATCAGGTCGGGCGTCTCGGCCGGAATCTGTGGCTCGAAACCGTTTTCCGCCGTACAAGGCATGTAGATCACATCGCTCCAGGTGCCGGAAGCGGCGTCATACTCTCCCGTCCGGCCCGCCATTACATTGGAATCCACATAAACCGGATATACCGGATCGCAGACGGCAATCCGGCTGTCCGCCGCGAAAATTTCCTGAATATTTCCGCAGTCGCTCTTCGCGCCGTCGGAAATGAAAATTTCGTCCGCCGTAATCCGGCACCCCCTCGCCTGGTAGTCTTCCCGGGCGATTGTCTCACGCAGGAACGCGTAGCCCTGGTCGGGAGCATAGCCGTGAAATGTCTCCGCGTGCCCCATTTCCTCAACGGCCTCATGAAGGGCGCGGATAATCGCGGGCGCCAGCGGCTGGGTCACGTCGCCGATTCCCAGACGGATCACGTTCCTGTCCGGGTGGGCGGCGGAATACGCGGCCACTTTCTTTCCGATGGTGGAAAACAGGTAGCTGCCCGGTAATTTGAGATAATTTTCATTTAATCTGAACATACATTGCCTCCTTGCGTTTTTTAAATAAAGCCGCGGACCGTACCGCGCTCCGTTCCTGCGCATCTTCGGCACCCGCCGCTTATGTCCCCATATATTCCCCCGTAAACACCTCCACGGCCGGGCCGGTCATGTAAATGTGCCCATCTTCCCGGTCCCGGCGGATCGTCAGGTTCCCGCCTTTCAGTCCCACTTCCACCGTCTCGTCCGCATATCCCATCAGGATCGCCGCGGCCGCGGCGGCCGTGGCGCCCGTCCCGCAGGCCCAGGTCTCGCCGCTTCCCCTCTCCCATACCCGCATCCGGATATGGCCGCGGTCCAGAATCCGAACGAATTCGGAATTCACGCGGTCCGGGAACCGCTCATGGTTCTCGTAGGCGGGACCGATCTTTTCCAGATCCATCCCGTCGATCTCTTCCCGGAAATAAACGGCGTGCGGGTTCCCCACGGAAATCCCCACAAACTGCTGCCGCGCTCCGTCCACGACGATGTCCTCCGGGAGACGGGAAGTCAGGACGGGCACGCCCATATCCACGGTCGCCGCCGTTACCCTTCCGTTCTCGATCCGCAGATCCAGCTGTTTGGTGCCGCCAAGCGTTTCCACGCGCAGGCGCTCCTTTTTCGCGATTCCGTGCTCGTAAACGTATTTGCCCACGCAGCGGATCCCGTTCCCGCACATTTCCCCCTCCGAACCGTCGGCATTGAAGATCCGCATACGGCAGTCGGCCGTTTCCGACGGGCCGATCAGGATCAGTCCGTCCGAGCCGATCCCGAAATGACGGTCGCTGATTCTGACGGACAACGCGGCGGGATCCGCGACGGTTTCCCGAAAACAGTCCACATAAACGTAATCGTTGCCGGTTCCCTGCATTTTCGTAAATTTCACGGTCTGCCTCCTAATACATGCTGATGATGTCGGGGTCAAAAGGCATATTGACCCGCCCCGGCATCACAAGATCAAACGGATCAGTTTCTGAGCGGTCTCCACCAGATTGGTGCCGCTGTCCATGCTGCATTTCTGGATATAGCGGTGCGCTTCGCTTTCCGTCATGCCGTTGCGTTCCATCAGAAGTTCCTTGGCCCTGTCAATCACCCGCATGTCGGCTTCGCTGCGCGCCGCGGGTTTTTGGCGCTGCGTCCTCCGCCTGTCCGCCTGGCGCTCGCACATCCGGGCAAGCGTCTCCGTCAGATCATGGACCAGGAACGGCATGGGAAGCCAGACGACTCCGTCCGGGGCCGTACCGCCCACCCGCCCGGCCGAGGCCACCAAAAGCATTTCAAAATCGTCCGGCAGCAGTTCGAGCAGTTCCCGGTAAAGCATATCCTGGAAGCGGTACCCGCTGATCACGATGCCTCCCCGCAGCCCTTCCGTGCTGCTTAACGCCTGGGACCCGGAGTTGCAGACAGCGACCGCCTGAAAGCCGTTTTTCACTATGATATTCTTCATACTTCTCGCGTCCTCCGGCTTCGGGAACGCCACAATGATATTGGTCACATGCCTCACCTCCGGCGGCCGTCTGCCGGGTCTCAGAATTTATACAGGTATTCCCCGATCTCCCAGTCCGTCACCTGACTGCGGAATTCATTCCATTCTCGCTTTTTTGCCTCCAGATACTTGGTGAAAACAACTTCTCCCAGCACTTTCTTCAAAAATTCATCGTTTTCAAACTCGTCTATCGCTTCGCCCAGCGTCTCCGGCAGATGGCCGATGCCGCGGCGCTTCATTTCTTCCGCCGTCAGGGAAAACGCGTTGCCGTACAAAGGCGCGGGCGGCACCATGCCGTTTTTGATCCCGTCCAGACCGGCGGCCAGGCAGGCGGCCAGCGTGAGATACGGGTTCATGGCGGCGTCCGGGCTCCGCAGTTCGATGCGGGTCGCGCTTCCTCTGGTAGACGGGATCCGCATGACCTGCCCCTTATTGGACGCGGACGCCCAGGCAATGTAGACGGGCGCGTCGTAGCCGGGGATCAGGCGCTTGTAGGAATTGACCAGCGGATTGGTGAGGATTGTCATGGATTTGACATGGTACAAAATGCCTGCCAGGAACTGGTATGCCAGGCTGCTTAAGCCCTGGCTGTCCGCGGGGTCGGCGAAAAGATTTTTGCCCAGACCGTCCTCCAGGGACATATTGATGTGCATCCCGGAACCGTTGACGCCGGCCTTGGGCTTGGGCATGAAGGTGGCGTGAAGGCCGTGGCGCTTGGCAATGGTCTTGACCGCGTTGCGGAACGCCACGATATTGTCCGCGGCCCGCACCCCGCTTTCATAACGGATATCGACCTCATGCTGGCCGGGAGCGATCTCGTGATGGGAGGATTCGATTTCGAACCCCATTTCCTCCAGATTCAGCACGATGTCTCTCCGAACATTTTCCGCCAAGTCAATGGGGGACACGTCAAAATACCCGGCCATCTCGTGGGTCCTGGTGGTGGGGCGGCCCTCCTCGTCCGTATGGAACAGGAAAAATTCGCATTCCGGCCCCACGTTGAAGCGGTAGCCCATCTCTTCCGCTTCCTTCAGCACTTTTTTGAACACATAGCGGGGATCCCCCTCAAACGGGGTCCCGTCGGGACAATAGACGTCGCAGAGCAGACGCGCCACCTTGCCCTGCTGGGGCCGCCACGGAAAAATTTCAAAGGTATCCAGATCCGGATACAGGTACATATCCGTCTCCTCCTCCCGCACGAACCCCTCAATCGCGGAACCGTCGAACATGCAGCGGTTATCCAGCGCCCTCTCCAGTTCCCCGGACGTAATCGCCACATTTTTGAGCATACCGAAAATATCCGTAAACTGCAGGCGGATAAATTCAACATCCTCCTCCTCTGCCTTGCGGATAATGTCCGCTTTGCCGTATTTTCCCATAATCCGTCTCCTTTGCAATTATTTCGCAATCGCTCCCGTTCCCGGCGTACCGGCGGAACCCTTTCGTTTCGCAATCGTTCCGCTCCCGGCGAAAAACTTTTCGCTTCGCAATCGACCCCGCCTACGCGGACACGGCGGGAACACTCGCACGACCCGGGCGGCGGCATTTGCCCCCGCCGCGCCTTCATAAGCCCGGCTCATAAAAAAGACAAGGATAACGCAAAGACTGCAGCCCCCTTGTCCCATGCCAAAATCATAACAGCTGCAGTCCTGATTGTCAACCTTTTATGTCGTTTTGCGGAACCCGTCCGGACGGCGGCAATCCTATGACTTCTCCCTTTCAGGACGATCCGCCGCGTAATTTAGGGAACGGATGGAATTCAGAATGACAATCACCAAAACGCCCACGTCCCCGAACACGGCGGCCCACATGCCGGCCAGGCCCACGGCCGCCAAAAGCAGGATCAACACCTTTACGCCGATGGCGAAAATAATATTCTGACGGACGATTCCAACGGTCTTTCTGGCGATACGGATACCATCTACGATCCGCGAAGGCTCGTCGGTCATAATGACCACATCGGCCGCTTCCACCGCGGCGTCCGAACCGATCCCGCCCATGGCGATCCCCACATCGGCCCGTGACAGGACGGGCGCGTCATTGATCCCGTCGCCCACAAAGGCCAGCGTGCGGCCCTTCGGGGTCTCGGACAGAAGTTCTTCCACTTTCTTCACCTTATCAGCCGGGAGCAGCCCGCCGAATACGCGGTCCAGCCCCAGTTTCTCCGCCACGGCCTTCCCGACCGATTCCTTATCGCCGGTCAGCATGACCAGTTCCCGCACGCCTTCTTTCCGAAGACCTTCCAGCGCTTTCGGCACGTCTTCCCGGATCTGATCGGCAATGGTGATCCGGCCGATATAACGGCCGTCCAGGGCCAGGTAAAGCGTGGTTCCCGCCCGGCCGCCATCCGTTTCGACGGCTATTCCGAGACTTTCCATGAGCGCCTCATTCCCGATGTAGAGATCGACTCCTTGCTTTTCTGAACCGACGACAGGTTCCGCGCCGGTGCCGGCTTCCGCGTTTCGCCGCGCCAAATCATCCTCTCCCTTCCGGATCACCGCGTGGACGCCGTGTCCCGCCAGTTCCTCGACGGAAAGCAGGTCCCAGACCGCGTCCGCGCGCGCGCCCTCGGCTTCATAAGCCTCCGTCACCGAAACGGCAATCGGGTGGGTGGAATGGCTCTCTCCCGCCGCGGCGAGGGCCAGCAGTTCCCCGCGGCTTACACCGGCCGGCTCGACGCCCGTTACCTGGAATTTCCCGGTCGTCAGCGTGCCGGTCTTGTCAAATACGACCGTGGACAGATTTCCGAGGGCTTCCAGATAATTGCTTCCCTTTATCAGGATTCCCTGTTTCGACGCCGCTCCCAGACCGCCGAAAAAACTCAGCGGGACCGAGACCACCAGCGCGCAGGGACAGGATACCACCAGGAAACTGCAGGCGCGGTAGACCCACACGGACCAGGACTGCCCAAAAAGAAGCGGAGGGGCTATGGCCAGAACAAGCGCCAGACCCACCACCACGGGCGTGTAGACCCTGGAAAAGCGGGTGATGAAATTCTCCGCTTTTGCCTTGCGCGAACTGGCGTTTTCCACCAGTTCGAGGATCTTCGCGACGGTGGAATCGTCGTACCGCTTCGTCACCCGCACTTCCAGCAGTCCGTTCAGATTGATGGACCCGCTGACGATATCGTCGCCCTCCGCGATTTCCATGGGCATGGATTCGCCGGTCAGCGCTTTCGTATCCAGGGAAGAATTCCCTTTCAGAACGGTCCCGTCCAGAGGAACCCTCTCGCCCGGTTTTATGATAATGGTCTCGCCGATCTCCACCTCGTCCGGGTCTGCCCGCACTTCCTCGCCGCCGCGCAGCACATTGGCGTAATCCGGATTGATGTCCATCAGATCGGATATGGATTTCCTTGATTTATTAACCGCGTAATCGCTGAACAGTTCGCCGACCTGGTAAAACAGCATGACGGCGACGGCTTCCTCATAGGCGCCGACAATGACCGCGCCGACGGTGGCGACGGTCATCAGGAAATTCTCGTCAAATACCTGCCCGCCGCGGATCGTCCGCAGCGCTTTCAGCGGAATATCATATCCCGCCGCCAGATAGGAAACGGCGAAACAGATCCAGTCAAAGGGGTGGTTCTTGCCCGCCACGATCCCGATTACCAGGAAAACGGCGCTGACGGATAAACGGATAAGCATTTTTTTCTGTTTCTTTGTCATCTCTCTCCTCGATTCTCCGCCGACGCGCGGCGGCTCTCCTACGGTGCTCTTTTCGTTTGTGATTTTATGCCGTGCCGCGGTCCTTACGCATCCGCGCGGGAGACCGCGGCGGCCGCTTCTATTCGTTAATATGCTCCATTCCCTGTGCCAGGATCGTCTGGATATGGTCGTCGGACAGAGAATAAAATACCGTTTTGCCCTCGCGGCGGAACTTCACCAGCCGCATTTGCTTCAGGATCCGCAGCTGATGGGATATGGCTGACTGCCCCATGGTAAGCAGGGAGGCAATGTCGCAGACGCACATCTCCGACTGACTCAGTACATAGAGAATCTTGATCCTCGTAGAGTCCCCGAAAATTTTGAAAAACTCCGACAGATCCACCAGTTCCTGCTCATCCGGCATGACTTCCTCTACTTTTCTCACGATTTCGTCGTGAATATGGACCGATTCGCAGACGCCTTCCGCTACTTCCCGCTCAATCCGTTCTTTATCTGTCATGATGGTCTTCCTTTCACACAATATATGAACAAGTATTCATATGTTTATATTAACACATATTTTT
>CAZPGD010000063.1:0-1468 GCA_964585865.1 uncultured Hungatella sp.
GAATCCACGGCATGTTTACATGCCGGCGCGCGGAATCGGGAAAGAGGTGAGGGGCGATGAGAAACGGTACCGCCAAAAAGAAAAGGGTATGGGCCATATGGATATGTGTGGCGGCGATCGTGATTCTCGTCGCGGGAGGGGCCGCGTTTTCCCTTGGCTGGCTGGAAAAAGGCGATTCCGCTTCCCCGTCGGCCCATACGCAGGCGGCCTATCCGGTTAAAAGCGCGGGAGAAAACGGGGAAGAAAGCGGCGGAGAACTTAAACAGCCGGTCCGCGACACGCTGACTGCGGCGGTCGATCAGAATCTGGAAGGACGTTTTTCGCCGTTTACCGCCATGTCCTCGGCGGATCGCGCGGTGGCGGATACGGTGACGCTGTATGCGCTGACGCTGGACCGTATGGCGAGTCCCGTAAGCCACGCGATTTCCGGCGAAATTCACACATATAAAAGCGGGAGTTATCAATATACGGGTCCCGCGGATGTGACGGTTTCGCAGGAGGAAGACGGGACCGTGTCGTATGAGATAAAACTGCGCGATGATCTGGTGTTCAGCGACGGTACGCCGGTGACGGCCGACGATGTGATTTTCGGGATTTACGTGTGCCTGGATCCCACCTATGAAGGCGGTCTGGGGTTGTCCGCGCTGCCGATCCAGGGCCTTGAGGAATACCGCGTCAATATGGATCCGCTGTACCGGCGCCTGCTTCTGGCCGGCCGGGACAATACCGACTTCTCCCTGTGGAGCGAGGATGTGCAGAATGCCTTCTGGGAGACGGCTCTGCCCGCGGCGGGGGAAGCTTTCGCCGCTTCCATTATCCGCGAATGTGTTGCGCGCGGATACGCGGGGAAGGACGATCCGGTGGAAGCGGTTACGCCGTTCTGGGGCTATGAGGTGGCGGAAGGCGCTTCCGCGGCCGATTTCTGGCATGTTCTGGAGGAAGCCTATGAAGGCGATTACCGGCGCCTGTCCGCGTCAGAGACGGCGAACGCTTCCCTGTGGAGTTATCTGGATCCGATTTATCTGACAGGCGTTTCATCGGGCGAGTCCGCCCCGAATGTTACCGGCGTCCGGCGCGTGGACGATCATACGGTGCGGATCATTACGACCGGCGCGGACGCGTCCGCGATTTACCGGATGCGTCTGCCCATCGCGCCCCTGCATTATTATGGCGATAAGACGCTGTATAATTATGAACAGAACCGTTTCGGCTTCCCGAAAGGAGATCTGCGGAGCGTCCGGGAGAAGGACGGCGCCCCGCTGGGAGCCGGCCCCTATGTGTTTTCGCGCAGCGAGGACGGGACCGTATACCTGGACGCGAATACGGAGTATTATAAAGGCGCGCCGGCCATCGCCCATTTGCGTTACCGGGAGGCGTCCCCGGAGGAAAAGATCACCGGGATCCGCGACGGCACGCTGGACATCTCGTCCCCCGTTTACACGCCGGATACGGCGCGGCGGATCGCCGC
>CAZPGD010000063.1:1568-7772 GCA_964585865.1 uncultured Hungatella sp.
CCGGGACCGCGACGGGTGAAAGCGGCGCGGGCGGAACCGTGGCAGGCGGGAACGGAGCGGCCGGAATTGCAGCGGGCGAAACCGGTGCGGCCGGAGTCGCAGCAGGCGGAAACGCGGCAGGTACGGGCGGAACCGGCGGGGCCGGAACCGCGGCAGGTGAGAACGGTGCCGGTGGGATCGGTGCGGCCGGAACCGCAGTAGGGGAAAGCGGTACGGGCGAAACCGCGGCAGACGGGACCGGTGCGGGCGGAACCGGCGCAACTGGAATCACGGCGGGTGAGAACAGTGCGGGCGAAACCGGCGGGGTCGGAACCGAGGTAGGCGAAAGCGGTACAGGCGGAACCGGCGCGGCGGGAGCCGGAACGGGTGAGAACGCCGCGGACGGGATTGGCGGGTCCGATGAAATATGGGAAGCGCTGGACGGGCCGGTGATTTCCGCCCGGCTGGCGGATCACGACGGCTACGGCTATGTGGGTATCAATTCCGTGTCGGTCAGCGTGGGCGGCGACCCGGCTTCCGCGGCGTCCAAATCCCTGCGGAAAGCGCTTGCCGTCATAATCGCCGCCTACCGCGAGGAAGGAATCGAGGCGTATTACGGCCCGACGGCCGGAATTATCGAGTATCCGGTTTCCGATACGTCCTGGGCCGCGCCGCACGCGGGGGACGAGGGGTACCGGGAAGCGTATTCCCTGGACGCGGGCGGGAACCCGATCTACGCGGAAGGGATGACGGATGAAGAGCGTTACGCGGCGGCGAAGCAGGCGGCTCTGGGGTATCTGGCGGCCGCCGGCTATACGGTTGAGGACGGCAGGGCGGTTGCCGCTCCGGAGGGCGCTTCCCTGCGCTACGCGTGCGCGATCTGCGGAGGCGGCCGGGGCGATCACCCCTGTTACCTGCTGATGGAGCGGGTGCGGGACGCGCTGGCGGAACTGGGTATGGAACTGGATATTACGGATTACGCGGATAACGGCGATTTCCGTGACAGTTACCGAAGCGGCGCCGCGGCGATCTGGTGTGCCGCCTGGCGGACGTTTTTCGATCCGGACATGTACCCGGTCTATCATTCGCGGGGGGCGTCCAATTACTGCCATATCGCGGATGAAAAGCTGGACGCGCTGATTTTGGAAGGGCGCCGGACTTTGGACCTGGCGCGCCGCCGGGAGATTTACGGGGAGGCCATGGAGATCGTGCTGGACTGGGCGGTGGAGGTACCGGTTTACCAGCGCGGGGAATGCCGGCTGTTTTCGGCGGAGCGGATCGATATGGATACGGTACCGGCGAATATGACCGCTTACTGGGACTGGACGGACGAAATTGAGAGATTGAAGCTGAAATCATGAGCGCGTATATAGTGTTTGACCTGGAATGGAACCAGAGTCCCGACGGAAAAGAACATTCGATAGAAGCGTTCCCTTTTGAGATTATTGAGATCGGAGCGGTAAAGCTTAACGCGGATCTGCGGATCGTTTCGGAATACCATCAGCTGGTGGCGCCGCGCGTCTATACCCAGCTGCATTACCGGATTTCGCAGGTGACGCATCTGCATATGAAAGAACTGAGACGCGGCGGAAAGGCGTTTCCCGAGGCGGCTCGGGAATTCCTGGACTGGTGCGGGGAAGAGCCGCGCTTTTGTACCTGGGGATCCATGGATCTGGCGGAACTCCAGCGGAACCTGGACTTTTACGGATTCGACAATCCGTTCGAATTTCCGCTGCTTTATTATGACGTGCAGAAGCTGTATGCCCTGGAGAAGGGCAATATCAAGGAAAAACCGTCTCTGGATCACGCGGTGGAGGAACTGGGGATTCGGGAAGAGAGGCCCTTTCACCGCGCCTTGGATGACGCTTATTATACTGGGCGGGTGCTGCAGACGCTGCGGCCGGAACGCTGGAAGCCGTATCTGTCGGTGGACTATTACCGGCTGCCGCGGAGCGCGGACCGGGAGATCCGCCTGACATTTCCCACCTATATCAAATATGTTTCCCGCGTGTTCCCCTCCCGGGAAGACGCGCTGGCGGATCAGACCGTCACGGAGATGGTCTGCGAAAACTGCGGGCGGACGCTCAGGAAGAAGTTCCGGTGGTTTGCCGCGAATTCCCGCCAGTACTTGTGCTTGGCCGTCTGTCCGGCCCACGGGTATATGCGGGGAAAGCTGCGCGTCAAAAAAGCGGAAGGCGACGCGGTTTACGTCGTAAAGACAATTAAGCCCGCCGATGAGGAGCAGGCCGGAATCGTATTTCAAAAATGGGAAGAACAGAAGGAACGCCGCCGGGAGAGGGGCCGGGAACAGAAGCAGGCGGACGCCCCCGAAACCGGCTGAACGCGGCGCCTAGCGGTACCGTCTTCTTGAAGAAGGGCGGCGCCTCGGCCGGGGACGCCTGGTCGCACGGTAGGACCGGCGCTTCTCTTCCATCCGCAGATCGAAATCCGCGGGGGAGAATCCGCTCCCCATCCGGGCCATGCGCCTTTGCCGGCGGCGCATCCGCGCTTCCATCTCTTTTTTTTCCTGACGGGCTTTCAATATCAGAAACAGAAAGATCAGCGCCGCGGACACGGCCAGCACGCCCAGAACCGTCCACAGGACGGGAGGGACGTAAAAAGGCGCTTTCTCCGGCTGCGCGGAGGAGGATTCCGCCGCCGAACTGTCCGCGCGCAGCGTAATGTCCGTAATTTCTTTCATCACATCGGAGGGAATGGGAACGCTTTCCGTATCCGGTGTATCCATGATCAGATAGGCGGAACCGATGGCCCGGCCGCCCCAGGCATAATCCACCCGGGCAATCGCGCCGTCCGGGGCCTTGTCCGTCAGATCGTAGGACAGGCGGGAAGTTACGGAGGAAGGGTCCGCGGAATTGGGCAGCGTGATCGCGCCGGCGGGGTCCGGCTGCAGGCCGGACACTTCCGAGGTGGGGAATCCGCCGATTGTGAGGTCATTTTCCACGGACAAAAAGTCAGAATCAAATTCAGAAGCGGCGATCGTCTTGAAATTCTGGAAACCGAAATCCAGCAGCGCTTTCGTATCGCGGTAATGGGACTGGCGGCCGTTCAAAATAACCGCGACCAGCGTCATGCCGTTCCGTCTGGCGAAAGTAACGAGTGTGTTGCCGGCCAGAGAGGTGTAGCCGGTCTTGCCGCCCAGGCACCCTTCGTAATATTCCGCCATATTTTTCTTAATCATGCGGTGCCCCGGATAAATGCGCGCGCCCTCCGGGTTCCGTTTCGTGACGGGCAGATCGTAATAAAGCGTGGAATCGATCTTCATGAACGTTTCGTTTTTGAGCGCTTCCTGTCCGATCAGCGCCATATCATAGGCGGACGTATAATGCTGTTCGTCGTTGAGGCCGCTCGGATTCGCGAAATGGGAGTCCACGCAGCCCAGAGAGGCGGCCTTTTCATTCATCATTTCGGCGAAGGCCGCGTTGGATCCGGCGACATGCTCCGCCAGCGCGTTGGCGACTTCATTGGCGGATTTTAAAAGCATCGCGTAGAGACAGTCCCGGACGCTCAGCGTATCGCCGACATCCAGCCCCGCGCTGGTGCTTCCGGCCTCCACGTCGTAAACCGCGCTGTGGGAAAATGTCACCGTTTCGTTAAGGCTGCAGTTTTCGATCACGATAAGGGCCGTCAGGATCTTGGTAATGCTGGCGGGATAGTAGGGGGTGTGGATATTTTTGCCGTATAGGATGGCGCCCGTGGAAGCGTCCATGACGATGCCGCCCTCCGCTTCGATGCTAACCTGATCCGGCCAGCCGTCCTCCGCGTATGCGTCCGCTGCCGGGCAGGCGCCGAGCAGCAGGGAGACGCACATAAAAACAGAAATCCATTTCTTCATATCGCGATCCCGAGTGTCAATCATGTTCCAGATACTGTTTGGATACATACGCCTGGGTACCGTTGTAATCAATAATGGCCCATTCCTCATCGTAGTCTCCGATAAAATCAACTACGGTCCCGGCCTCCAGAAGTCCCAGCTTGGAACCGTTGGTGGTAGGCTCGGAGCGGACATTCAGGTTCGTAGTGGTTTTATAAACGGGCGCCGGCGTGGTTTCGGGCATGGTCTCCGTTTCAAAAGGAGTTGTTTCTTCCGCGGTGGCTGTTGTTTCTTCAACGGAAGAGGAAGGAACGGCGGTGGTTTCCTCTTTGGAGGAATCGTCCGAATGCAGCAGGCGCACCAGCGCGATGACGACAATGATCGCGACGACAATAATGAGGATCCGCATCAGATCGGTGCCGGTGAACGAAAAGCCGTTCTGATTGGACCGTCTCCGGCTCCTGGAACCGCTGTCGGAGCCGCCCTGGGCCGAAGCGTTCCGGGGTCTGGACGACTGAGGCGCGCGCTGCTGCGGTTCTCTCTGCGCCGGATTGCGCTGCTGGCCTTCCCTCTGGGGGACCGCGCGCTGCTGCCCGCTTTTTTGCTGCGGATTGTGCCGGGCGTCGTTCATATAATCTTTGGAAAACGTAACAATCTCATGGGAGAGAAGCTGACACGCCTGATTCGCGTCATAGGCGTTGTCATTGCCGTCATGGACGGCCTTATTGCCAAGCATACGGATCTTGTGATAATGTTCGCGCGTGGTTTTGCTGATCTGGCGGCTGCCGTAAAGTTCATCGATCAGGGACGCCAGATCCTGATTGGCGTTCTGTCTGGAGATCAGAGCTTTATCGCACAGGTCCTGTACCATAAATTCCAGCGTCTGGCGGCATTTGACCATGGCCAGATTGTATTTCCTCTGGCTGTTTAAAAGCTGGGCCTCCTTGAGCCCCTGGCGGATTTTTTCCCAATTATTTCCGGAAACGGCGGCTGGCATAGGTATCCTCCTTTTCAGCGATTACGCTATAAGCTGGTAGCTGAATCCAATTATACTATTATTCAGCCGGTAATGCACTAGAAATTTTGTAATATAAGAAAAATTTTAGAATTCTGTCAGAATCAGCGGTTGAAATACGAAAAAACAGATGTTATACTGACGGAAGGGGCACGGGATGCCGCCGGGGCTGAGTGTTCCCCGGAAACGGCGGCGAAGCGTTCCGGACGTGCGGACAGAGCGGGCAGAATGGAGAGCGCGGCATGAGATTACGCCATGTGGCAGGCGCGGAACAGAAGATAGCGGAAAGCGGTTACGTGATCCGGGAGCCGGAGACATGCAGAGGACGCTGGGCGGAAGTATTCGGCAACGGGCACCCGGTTTTTCTGGAGATCGGCATGGGGAAAGGGCAGTTCCTCATGAGTCTGGCGGCCGCCGGTCCGCGGATCAACTATGTGGGGATCGAGAAGTATTCTTCCGTACTGTTGAAAGCCGTCCGGAAGCAGGAAGCGGCCGGGCTGGGGAATGTGCGGTTCCTCTGCATCGACGCCCTGCGGCTGGCGGAAGTATTTGCCGAAGGCGAGGCGTCCGGGATTTATCTGAATTTTTCCGATCCGTGGCCCAAGGACCGTCATGCCAAGAGGAGGCTGACCTCCCCGCGCTTTCTGCAGGTATATGAGCGGATTCTTGCCCCGGGAGGCACGATAGAGTTCAAGACGGACAATCTGCCGCTGTTTGAATATTCCCTGCGGTCCATTTCGTCCCGCGGGTGGCGGATCACGGCAGAGACCCGCGATTTGCGGACCAGTTCTTTCGCCGCGGATAATATAATGACGGAATATGAGGAAAGATTCGCGGCTGAAGGGAAACCGATCTGCAAACTGGTCGCGGTTCGTCCGTAAGTGGGGGGACAACCGCCGCGCAGAGGCCGCCGAAAAGGCGGCGGAACGGAGATTTCCGTGACTGCGCCGGCCGTCACGAAAACGCTGTTACGAAAACGAAGAAGGAGGAATTACGAATATGGAAGTATTGTTAACGGACGGCAATTTTGAAACGGAAGTATATGAGGCGGGTATGCCCGTACTGGTAGATTTTTACGCGGACTGGTGCAATCCGTGCAGAGCCATGGCGCCCGTGGTGGAAGCGCTGGCCGGAGAGTATGACGGCAAAGTGAAGGTCGGCAAGTTAAACGTGGACGACAGCCAGGAGATTGCCGGCCGCTACGGAATCATGTCCATCCCGACGTTCATTGTTTTTAAAGGCAGGAACATATCGTCCAAACTGGTCGGTATGCAGGACAAGAAAACGCTTGCCGGGGCCATGGAAGCGGCGCTTTGAAGCGTTCGGGTTACTATTCACGGTTCATGATAATGAGGTGGGAGAAGGGGGTATATCCATC
>CAZPGD010000064.1:0-5118 GCA_964585865.1 uncultured Hungatella sp.
GCCGGCAGATGCGCCCGTACCCGTTCCGGCAGCCGCGGTGTCAATGCCCGTGCCGGCAGATGCGCCCGTACCCGTTCCGGCAGCCGCGGTGTCAATGCCCGTGCCGGCAGATGCGCCCGTACCCGTTCCGGCAGCCGCGGTGTCAATGCCCGTGCCGCCAGATGCGCCTGTACCCGTGCCGGCAGATGCACCTGTACCCGTGCCGCCAGCCGCATCCGTGTCAATGCCCGCGCCGCCGCGGCAAACGGCGGGCCGCTCCGCCCCAAACTGCCGGATAAACGGCAGCGCCTCGTCCACAATATAGTGGTAGTAGGCTTCCTGGATCTGCGCCCGGCGGCTTTTGTCCGCGTCCCTGTCCGACCAGCTTTCGCGGTCCACCGTATCCACGCAGAAAAGCCGGATCCGTTCGCCTTCGATAAAATCCGCCAGCGTGTCCTGCATCTGAAAACTTTCCCAGTTGTCGCACATGCCGTTCTGGCAGGGGAAGGCGATCAGCGGGACGCCGCCCTGTCCGTAGGCGAGAAGGTGCATGTCGCGGTTCAGAAAACGGCTGTAATGGGTCAGATATTCGCGCTTCATAAAAGCGCCTCCCCCGCCTCGCCGCGGCTCCCCAAAGAGCCGTCCGGGGAGCCGTCCGCCTTTTCCAGAATAAAGCGCACCTGCTCATCCCGCTCCGCAGGGGAATCCGCCCGCAGAAGGTACGCGTGGTCCCCCATTTCCGGGGCAAGGGCCGCGTCCACGTCCATTTCCTCGATGATCCGTCCGCCCAGCCGCGCCCGTATTTCTTCCGGATCGTGAAGGTAACGCAGGGAATTCTTTCGCCCCGCGTGGGTAATATAATGCTTAAATTCGCTGTTCATAAAACAGCGGTCGTAGATGAGGCTGTCGGCCCAGATGGTATAGACGTCCGTATCATACGCGTAATTCATTTTGTCCGGGATACGGCCGCCGGGGGCGCGCATGTTGACTTCCAGCCCCACGATATCCCCGCGCCGTCCAAGGCCTTCATGGTCCTCGTCCAGACGGAAAAATTCCAAATGGAAGAATTTGTTCCGGGTATCGAACTCCCGCAGGAGCCGCGTCCCGGCCTCCCGCAGATCCTCCGGCGGGGCCTGGCAGTAACTGACCACGTCGTCGCCGAAATTGACCGCGTCCATCAGACTGACGGGCAGGCACTGACTGGCGGCGAAGAGGACGTGTTTCTGACTGTCGGTAATGCCGTCGAATGTTTCCACATGCCCGGGCACGCATTCCTCCTCGATAAAAACGACGGAAGGATCGCGCCGCTCCCAGAAATTCCTCATTTCCTCCGCGTTATGGAGTTTGTAAGTGGCGGACGCGCCCACGCCCTGATCCGGCTTGACGATGACCGGCCAGCCCGCCTGTTCCGCGAATGCCAGCGCTTCCTCAAAAGAGGACGGCAGCGTCCACCGCGCGGCCGGGATGCCGGCCCGCCGGTAGGCGTCCTTCATGCGGGACTTGCGGTTCATGTCCGCCATGTCCGCAAGCTTCGGTCCGGAGGAAATATTGAAATCCGTGCGGATGCGGGCGTCCAGTTCCAGCCAGTATTCGTTTTCGCTTTCGACGAAATCGATGCGCCCGTAGCGGAAAATGTACTCCGCCGCCGCGCGGTAGACCGCTTCATAGTCCCGCAGACTGGGCACGAACCGGTAATCGGTCAGCGCGTTCCGGCAGTTCGTCCCGATCCCTTCCCACGGGCAGTCGCCGATTCCCAGAACCGTCACGCCCCGTTCCTTAAGGCGCGCGCAGAACTGGTAGAAATGGCGCGGGAAGTGCGGGGAAATAAAAATCACGTTCATAATGGCCTCTCATATTATTTTAGATGTCGGTGTCGGATTCAGACATTTTGACCCTGGCATCAGCAAATTTAGTATATTATCATAGAAGAGATATTTCGCGTTGTCAAGTGTGAAGAGTTCCGAAGAAATTGCCTTACAGAGCCAAAATCATTCCAAAATGACGAATAAAGCGGGCGGCTATAGCCGGGCTCTATAGCCGACTATCGGTTTTTGATATTAGCCGGTGCGGGAAAGCCTGTATATACTCTGCTTGAGAATTCCCCCGGGCGCAGCCGGCAGAACCGTGAGGGGGGGCAAGAGCGCGAAAGCCGGGGGAAACGTAACCGCTTAAACCGCACGGGAGCATAACCGAAACAGGAGCAGACAAATGGACAACAGGAACACGAATTACAAGATCGAAACCCGATGTATCCGCAATACGGACGGCACGCCGCAGGCCGGTCTGTACGGTACGCTGACCGTGCCGATTTTTCAGACGGCGACCTTCGGTCATCCGGGGATCGGGGAAACGACCGGGTACAATTACACCCGGGAGAGCAATCCCACCAGAACGGAACTGGAGAAAACGGTCAACTCGCTGGAACGCACCGTGGATACCCTGGCCTGCGCCAACGGGATGGCGGCCATCGGTCTGGTTATGGAACTGTTTTCCGCCGGGGACCACATCGTGTGTTCCGAGGATCTGTACGGCGGTTCCGTGCGTATGTTCCGGACGACCGGCGAGAAGCGCGGACTGGAATTTTCTTTTATCGATACGTCGGACGCGGACGCCGTGTCGCGCGCCATCCGCAAAAATACAAAGGCCCTTTACATCGAAACGCCCGGCAACCCGATGATGCAGATTACCGATCTGGCGGAAATGAGGCGCCTGGCGGACGCGCACGGGCTTTTGCTGATTGTTGACAATACCTTCCTTTCCCCCTATTTCCAAAATCCCGTTGATTTCGGCGCGGATCTGATTCTGCACAGCGGCACGAAATTCCTTGGCGGCCATAATGACACGCTGGCGGGGTTCGTCTGCGTGGGAAACGCGGAACTGAAGGAGCGGCTGCGCTACCTTTACAAGACGGTCGGCTGCTGCCTGTCCCCGTTTGACAGTTTCCTGCTGATACGGGGAATCAAGACTCTGGCCGTGCGGATGGAGCGGCAGCAGAAGAACGCGCTGGCCATCGCCCGCTGGCTGAAGGGCCACCCGAAAATTTCCAGGGTGTATTACGTGGGGCTGGAGGATCATCCGGGCTACGCGGTGAATCTGCGCCAGTCCAGAGGGTTCGGCAGCATGATCTCCCTACGAACCGACAGCGCCCGGACCGCGGAACAGGTGCTTGAGCGGATCCGGCTGATCACCTTCGCGGAGAGTTTGGGCGGCGTGGAATCCCTGATGACCTATCCGATGATGCAGACGCACGGCGATGTGCCGAAAGAAGCGAGAGAGCGGCTGGGTATTACGGGGGATCTCCTGCGTCTTTCCGTCGGAATTGAAAATGTCACGGACCTGATCGGGGATCTGGATCAGGCGCTTGCGTGAGGAGGAAATGGGAAAATGATCACGGTCAATGAACCAACGGCCGGGCAGATGGAAAAATACGAGCGGCTGAAACAGGACTTAGGGCAGCTGGGCAGCGTGGCGGTCGCCTTTTCCGGCGGTGTGGATTCCACGTTCCTGCTCTATGCCGCAAAGGAAGCGCTCGGGGACCGCGCCATAGCCGTTACGGCCCGTTCGTGTTCGTTTCCGAAACGGGAACTTCATGAGGCGGAAACATTCTGCAGGCAGCAGAATATCCGGCATTTCATCTGCGATTCCGAGGAACTGGAAATCGAGGGATTCTCACAAAATCCGAAGAACCGGTGCTACCTCTGCAAACGCGAACTTTTTGAAAAGATCCGCGGGATCGCGCGGAGGGAGCGGATCGCGGCGATTGCCGAGGGATCCAATCTGGATGACAACGGGGATTACCGCCCGGGGCTTCAGGCGGTGGCGGAACTGGGGATTCACAGCCCTCTCCGCCGGGCAGGTTTTACCAAGCAGGATATCCGGACGCTGTCGAAACATCTCGGCCTTCCGACCTGGGACAAACAATCGTTTGCCTGTCTCTCTTCCCGTTTTGTGTACGGGGAGACGATCTCGAAGGAGAAGCTGGAAATGGTGGACCGGGCGGAGCAGCTGCTTTTGGATCTCGGTTTCCGTCAGGTACGCGTGCGCATCCATGGTATGATGGCGCGGATCGAAATCATGCCGGAAGAATTCGCGGATCTGATCCGTGAGGACGTCCGGGAACAGGTTACGTCCGCTTTCCGCGATTACGGATTTTCCTATGTCACCATGGATCTGCTCGGGTACAGGACCGGCAGCATGAACGAGACATTGCGTAAAGAGTAATGCGGCGGCGGAACGGCTCTGCGGGACAAAGTGTCAGACGTGACGCCGGAATGGCTTCGCGGCGTAAAGGCATGGGGCGCGGCAATGGAATGACTTTTGTGGCACAAAGTGTTGAACGGCCTTTACGGCATTAGGCGAGAGGAGGGACGGCGAAATGGCTTTTACGGCAAAACAGGCGGAGCGGTACTCCCGTCATTTTGTCCTGCCGCAGTTCGGCGTGCGGGGGCAAAAACAGCTGCTGGCCTCGAAGGTTCTGGTAATCGGCGCCGGTGCGCTCGGTTCCGGGGCGCTGCCGTATCTGGCCGCGGCCGGTGTCGGCACGATCGGGATTGCCGACGGGGACCGGGTGGAACTCTCGAACCTCAGCCGCCAGATCATCCACCGGGAGGACCGGATCGGGATGCGCAAGACGGAATCCGCGAAACAAACCCTTTTAGAGATCAATTCCGATATTACGGTGGAACTGTATCCGGAACGCATGACACCGGATACGATTCGGGACGTGATCCGGAACTATGATTTTATCATTGACGGCACGGACCGTTTTGAATCCAAATTTCTGATCAACGACGCCTGCGTCCTGGAGAAAAAGCCGTATTCGCACGCGGGCGCGGTGCGGTTCGAGGGACAGACGATGACCTATGTGCCGGGGAAAGGCCCCTGTCTTCGCTGCATTCTCGGTTCCGTACCGCCGAAAGAGCAGACCGTCTCCTGTTCGGAGGCGGGCGTACTGGGCACGGTCCCGGGAATCCTCGGCTGCATGCAGGCGACGGAAGCGATCAAATATCTTCTCGGCCTGGACGGCCTGCTTACGGGGCGCGTACTGCATTTTGACGCGCTCACGATGCGGACGCGGATCGTTCATACGGGAAACGCGCGGGAAGACTGTCCCGTATGCGGGGCGCACCCGGCGATTGT
>CAZPGD010000064.1:5218-7756 GCA_964585865.1 uncultured Hungatella sp.
ATACGGGAAACGCGCGGGAAGACTGTCCCGTATGCGGGGCGCACCCGGCGATTGTCTCTCTGTCCGGCAACCGGGCGGAATACGAGGCGTGCGATTGTTGCTGAACCGGCGGGAAGGGTGCGGGAGTCATTCGGAAGCGCGGGACAAAACGAATTTTCGGCGTTCCGGTTTGTGAGACAGGAAGAGGACAGAGCGGTTCGGAGGCATGAGATAAAACAATGTTTTCCGGTATTCCGGTTTGTGAGACAGGAAGAGGACAGAGCGGTTTGGAAGCATGAGATAAAAACAATGTTTTCCGGTGTTCCGGTTTGTGAGACAGGAAGAGGGCAGAGCGGTTCGGAAGCATGAGATAAAACAATGTTTTCCGGTGTTCCGGTTTGTGAGACAGGAAGAGGGCAGAGCAGTTCGGAGGCATGAGATAAAACAATGTTTTCCGATATTCCGGTTTGTGAGACAGGAAGAGAGCGAAGTGGTTCGGATGCGTGAAATGGATATATGCGAGTACGTGAAAACGCGTTCCGGCGGGGACATTCTCGTCGATTTGCGGAGCAGTACCCTGTACCGCTTCGGTACGGTTCCGGGCGCGGTCAATATTCCGGTTGAACGCATCGGAGAATTGTACCGCCTGCCGAAAGAAAAACCCGTTTTCCTTTTTTGCCAGTATGGCGAGATCAGCCGCCAGTTTGCGGAACTGCTTTCGGACGCGGGATACGATGCCTGCCATCTGGCGGGAGGCTATCAGGCGTATCTGAGGGATTTCCTTGGCGCCGGCGCGGACGGTCATGCACCCGCCGCCGAGGATGAGCATACGCCGGCTGCCTCCGGAACTTTGGCGGACGGTTTCAATCGCGGCAGTTGACAACCCCGCGGATCGGACGTATGATGGGAACGTCGGACGCGGGTATTTTTATGCGGTTTCGCCCGAAAATGCCCGCGCAGTCTAAAATATCCGCGGGCCGGGCCCGCGCGGAGGGAAACAGGTGCTGAATCAGTTTTCGAGAACCGAATTGCTGTTTGGAAAAGAGGCGATGGACCGTCTGGCGGCATCCCGCGTCGCCGTGTTCGGGATCGGCGGCGTCGGAGGGTACGCGGTTGAGGCGCTTGTCCGTTCCGGAATCGGCGCGTTCGATCTGATTGACGATGATAAAGTCTGCCTGACGAATCTGAACCGGCAGATTATCGCCACCAGGAAAACGGTCGGCCGGTACAAGGCGGACGTCATGAGAGAGCGCGTGCTGGAGATCAATCCGGAAGTTTCCGTCCGGGTCTGCAAAACCTTTTTCCTGCCGGAAAACGCCGATGAATTTCCTTTTGACGAATACGATTACGTGGTGGACGCCGTCGATACGGTGACGGCCAAGCTGCAGCTGGTGCTGAAAGCGCAGGAATGCGGCACGCCGATTATCAGCTGCATGGGCGCGGGCAACAAGCTGGACCCGACGGCGCTGCGCGTGGCGGATATTTATAAAACGAAAATCGATCCGCTGGCCAGAGTCATGCGGAAAGAGCTGAAAAAGCGGGGCGTTAAGAAGCTGAAAGTGGTATATTCGGAAGAAGAACCGATCCGGCCGATCGAGGATATGGCCATCAGCTGCCGCCGAAACTGCATCTGTCCGCCCGGCGTCAAAAGGCACTGTACGGACCGCAGGGATATTCCCGGTAGCACGGCTTTCGTCCCTTCCGCCGCGGGGCTGATTATCGCGGCGGAAGTGGTAAAGGATCTGGCCGCGGGGAGCCGCAAAACAGCCGGAAACGGGAGAGAGGAACGATGCGAATAGAATTTTTAGGTACCGGGGCCGCGGACTGGAGCGAAGACCTGCGGGGAACGGAAGGCTATCGCCGCTTTTCCTCCGTGCTGCTGGACGGGGATCTTCTGATCGATCCGGGTCCGCATATTTTTTCTTATGAGGAAGATTTTGGCCGCGGGGATCTGTTCTGGGATGTGGAGAATATTCTTCTCACCCATACTCACGAAGACCATCTGTCTTTGGAGAGCCTGCGCAGGCTCTGCGCGGCACGGGAACGGGATTTCCGGTGCGCGTACCCGGTGATCCGGGAAGTGCCGAAGGGGCTGAACGTGCACGGAATGGAACTGTTTGAACCGGTACGGATCGCGGATTACCGGGTCACGACGGTACCCGCCAACCATACCGGGAAAAATGCCGGGGAACAGGCGGTGCATTATATGATTGAAAAAGAGAACAGCCGCCTGTTTTACGGCTGCGACGGGGCGTGGCTGCCGACCGCGACGTGGCGTTTCCTGCGGAAATTCACGTTTGATCTGATGGTGCTGGACGGGACGCTTGGCGACGTGCACGGGGACGACCGGATTTTTGAACATAATACGCTTGCCATGGCGGAGATGATGGCGGAAAGCTTTCGCAGTGCCGGGCTTCTGAAAAATGGAGGAAGGATCATGATTTCGCATCTTTCCCGCGGGACGCACGGGACGCAGAGCCAGGTGGAAGAACGGCTGAGGGCCGCGGATATCGGGGTGGCCCGGGACGGGTACGCGGCGGAACTGTGAGGCGTCCGTTT
>CAZPGD010000065.1:0-3642 GCA_964585865.1 uncultured Hungatella sp.
CCTGCGGCGGCGGTTTACGGACGTGCGGCGGTGCGCGTATTTGTGCGGGATAACGCGGGAAGAACGAGTACGGTCAAGCGGCAGTGGATTGCGAACGCGCGTCCGCGCGGGCAGAACGTGAGAATCGGAGGAGGGGTATCATGCAGGATGTCATCAAAATCAACCGGGAGGACAACGTAGCGGTCGCGCTGCGCCCGATTGCGAAGGGGGAGACCCTGGACATCGCGGGAACGGCGGTGACGGCGCTGGAAGAGATCCCGCAGGGGCACAAGATCGCGGTGGAGCCGATCGCCGCCGGGGACGGCGTGATTAAGTACGGGTTCCGGATCGGATTGGCGAAGGAGGATATTCGGGCGGGACAGTGGGTCCATGTCCACAATCTGCGGACGGGTCTGGGGGATCTGCTGACGTATCAATATGAGCCGGTACATCCGGAAGTCCCGCGGTCGGAGCACGCGTATTTCGAGGGGTACCGGCGGACGGACGGCAAGGCGGGCGTGCGCAATGAAATCTGGATCCTGCCGACGGTGGGCTGCGTGAATTCGATTGCGAAGGAATTGGAGAAAAAGGCGCGGCGCCTGATCGGGGGCAGTCTGGAGGACGTGATCGCGTTTCCGCACCCGTACGGCTGCTCGCAGATGGGGGATGACCAGGAGCATACGAGGACGATTCTGGCGGATCTGATCCATCACCCGAACGCGGGCGGCGTGCTGGTGCTGGGGCTCGGCTGCGAAAACAGCAATATTCCGGTGCTGAAGGATTATATCGGAGAGTATGATAAGCAGAGGGTGAGATTTCTGCAGTGCCAGGACGTGGAGGACGAGCAGGAAGCGGCCATGACGATTCTGGAGGAACTGGCGGAGTACGTGAAGGGATTTTCCAGAGAGAAAATCGACGCCTGTGAACTGGTGATCGGGATGAAATGCGGCGGTTCGGACGGTCTGTCCGGAATCACGGCGAATCCGGTGGTGGGCGCGTTTTCGGATCTGTTGATTGGCAAGGGTGGAACGACGATTCTGACGGAGGTTCCGGAAATGTTCGGCGCGGAGACGATTCTGATGAACCGCTGCGAGACGCCGGAACTGTTCGGGCAGACGGTGAATCTGATCAACGATTTTAAGAATTATTTCAAAAGTCATAATCAGACGATCTATGAGAATCCGTCTCCCGGGAACAAGAAGGGCGGAATCTCCACACTGGAGGACAAGTCGCTTGGCTGTACGCAGAAATCGGGCAGCGCCCCGGTGAGAGGGGTTCTGGCCTACGGCGAGCCGGTGAAGGCGCGGGGCCTGAATCTGCTGAGCGCTCCGGGAAATGATCTGGTGGCGGCGACGGCCCTGGCGGCTTCGGGCGCGCAGATCGTGCTGTTCACGACCGGGCGCGGCACGCCGTTTGCCTCTCCGGTGCCTACGGTGAAGATTTCCAGCAATTCGGCATTGGCGGGCAGGAAGGGGAACTGGATCGATTTTAACGCGGGCCGCATGGTGGAGGATAAATCGAAAGAGGAACTGGCGCGGGAATTGTTCGCGTACGTGCTGACGGTGGCGTCGGGGCGGAAGGTGAAGGCGGAAGAAGCCGGATTCCACGATATGGCGATCTTTAAGCAGGGCGTGACATTGTAAGAGAGGGCGGGCGCGGCGCGCCGCGGTGAACACACAAACACGGCGTTCGGAATGTTCCGGGGGCCGGACAGGCAGGAGCGGTACGAGCATGAAAATGAACCGGACTACCCGGCGGACGGTTGAAATATTGCAGCTGGTGTCCAGGAATCCCGAGGGGATCACGCTGGAAGAGATCTGCGCGGCTCTTTCCATGCCGAAAACCAGCGCGTACGACATCATCACGACGCTGGCGGAGATGAATATGATCCGGGTGACGAAAGGGCAGAGACAGACCTACCGCATCGGTCTGGCGGCCTACCGCATCGGAATCAGCTACACGAACAATCTGGATTTTCCGGGAATCATAGAGCCGGAACTGCGGGCGTTTTCAAGAGAAGTGGGGAAAACCGTCTTTTTCGGAGTCCGTTCCGACAGCGAAGTGGTGTACATATGCAAATTTGAGCCGGAGAACCCCATCATTACCACGGCTACGGTGGGAACAAAGAATCCCATGTACTGCACGTCCCTCGGGAAGGCGATCCTGGCCTATACGGACAGGGAAACCGCGGAGCAGATCATGGGGCGGATCCGTTTTGAAAAAAAGACCGAACGCACGATTGACAGCCGGGCGGCGCTGGAGCGGGAACTCCAAAAAGTCCGCCGCCGGGGCTTTGCCATGGACGACCGGGAGATGGAAGATCATATGGAATGCGTGGGCGCTCCCGTATTCGGTTCGGATGGCTGCGTTCTGGGCGCGATCAGCCTTTCCGGTCTCTATAAGCCGGGCGAGGATTATGAGGCGCTGGGCCGGTTAATCAGCGGAAAAGCCGCGGAGATTTCCAAAATGCTGGGGTACCTGGGGAGCGGATGAACCGCGGCGCGCGGAAGAACCGCCGCATGGAACAGCGCGGGTGCGTTCCGCCGCGCAGGCTTCCCGCGTGGGGCGAAAAAGAATGTAAAGGGAGCACAAAGGGCGCACAAAAGGAGTATAAAAAGATTCCCCCGCCCATTGACAAAACAGGGGAGAAAGAGTAAACTGTTACCATAAAAATCGTGTTTGCGAAAAGCGTTCGCATATACGAACAACATACAATCAAAACGCGCCGCGCGGGT
The DNA here is from genome assembly GCA_964585865.1 of uncultured Hungatella sp. Classification (GTDB taxonomy): domain Bacteria; phylum Bacillota; class Clostridia; order Lachnospirales; family Lachnospiraceae; genus UBA3402. The sequence goes on from CAZPGD010000065.1 coordinate 2,715, forward strand.
TTTGGATTGTCATAAATCAAAGAAGGAGAGCAGAGACATGAAAAAAGAGCAGGTACTGGCAAGAATGCGGGAAGATTGTCTGGTGGCCGTGATCCGTGCCAAAAACATGGAGCAGGGCGAGAAAGTCGTGGACGCGATTATCGAGGGCGGCATTCATTTCATCGAGATTACAATGACGATGGACGAAGGCAATCCGCTGGAGTTTATCGCGGCCATGGCGAAAAAATACGGAAAGGATGACAGGATTGTCATTGGCGCGGGCACGGTGCTGGATCCGGAGACGGCGAGGCAGGTCATTCTGGCCGGCGCGAATTATGTCGTGAGCCCCGGGCTGAATCTGGAAACGATTAAACTCTGCAACCGTTACAGGGTGCCGATGCTTCCGGGCGTTATGACCCCCACGGAAGCGATCACGGCACTGGAAGCCGGATGCGACGTAATCAAGATCTTTCCCGGCAATATCGTGGGTCCGGCGGCGATCAGCTCCTTCAAGGGACCGCTTCCGCAGGGAGAATTTATGCCCTCCGGCGGCGTAGACGTGGACAACGTGGACAAATGGATCAAGGCCGGCGCGTACGCGGTCGGTACCGGCAGCAGCCTTACCAAAGGGGCGAAGACCGGCGATTACGCGGCGGTGACGGCGAAAGCGAAGGAGTTTGTCGCGGCGGTCGCGGCGGCGCGGGCGAAATAAGCGGGAGCCATGCGGCCCGCGGCGGCCGCGGGCGTTTTAAGACGGAAGCGAGTCCGATACAGCGGGCATTTTAAGGCGGAAGCGAATCGGGAAAGCGGATGTTTTAAGGCGGAAGCGAGTCCGATACAGCGGGCATTTTAAAGCGGAAGTGAACCGGTACAGCGGGCGTTTTAAAACGGAAGTGAATCCGTCCGGTACAGCGGGTGTTTATAAGCGGAAACAGGTCAGGTATTTTTT
>CAZPGD010000065.1:3652-7745 GCA_964585865.1 uncultured Hungatella sp.
TGGGTGAGATCATGCTCAGGCTGTCCACCCCCAACAATGAAACATTTATCCAGGCCGACGAATTCGATATCAATTACGGCGGCGGCGAGGCCAATGTGGCCGTATCTCTGGCCAACTACGGACATGAGGCGGATTTTGTGACCGCCGTTCCGGCCAACCCGATCGGCGAGTGCGCCGTGGCGGCCCTGCGCAAATATAATGTGGGAACAAAGCATATTGCCAGAAGCGGCGAGCGGCTGGGCATCTATTTTCTGGAAACCGGTTCCGCGATGAGAGCGTCCACGGTGGTTTATGACCGCGCCCACAGCTCCATTTCAACCGCCAAACCGGAAGAATTTGATTTTGACGACATTTTTAAGGATGCCGACTGGTTCCATTTTACGGGTATTACGCCGGCTGTCAGCGACGACGCGATCGTGCTGACCGAGGCCGCCTTAAAGGCCGCGAAGGCGCACGGCGTGACGGTGTCCGTGGATCTGAATTTCCGCAAGAAACTGTGGTCCTCCGAGAAGGCACAGCGGGTCATGACGGGCCTGATGCAGTATGTGGACGTCTGCATCGGCAATGAGGAGGACGCGGAGAAAGTGCTGGGCTTCAAGCCGGGCAATACGGACGTGACGTCCGGCGAACTGGAACTGGCGGGATATGTGGACATTTTCAATCAGATGGCCGATCGGTTCGGTTTCCGCTATATCATCAGTTCTCTGCGCGAGAGCCACAGCGCTTCCGACAACGGCTGGTCCGCCTGCATCATGGACGGAAAGACGAGGGAGTTCTACCATTCCAAAAAATACCGCATCAGCCCCATCGTGGACCGCGTAGGCGGCGGCGACTCGTTTGCGGCCGGCCTGATCTGCGGACTGCTGGACGGAAAGGACATGAAGGCGGCTCTGGAATTCGCCGTGGCGGCGTCCGCTCTGAAGCACACGATCCCGGGCGACTTTAACCTGGTGACGCGCGCGGACGTGGAGGCCCTGGCCGGCGGCGACGGTTCCGGCCGCGTGCAGAGATAAACCGGCGCGGAAGCAAAAGCCGTGCGCTGGCACGGATCGGAAAATCATACAGGAAAGGGGAAACTGTCATGGCGTCAATCATGGGCAATGTGATCGTGGGACAGTCCGGCGGACCGACGGCGGTGATCAATTCCAGTCTGGCCGGCGTATTTAAAACGGCGAAGGACCGCGGCGCGAGGAAGGTCTACGGGATGCTCCACGGGGTGCAGGGGCTTCTGAAGGACAAGGTGGTGGATCTTTCCGACCACATCAAGAGCGATCTGGACATCGATCTCTTAAAGAGGACCCCGTCCGCCTATCTGGGATCCTGCCGGTTCAAGCTGCCGGAGATCAAGGAGGACACGGAGATTTACGACCGGATCTTCTCGATTCTGGATAAATATGAAATCGAATATTTCTTTTATATCGGCGGAAACGATTCCATGGATACCATCAAGAAACTGGCGGACTACGCGATCTTTATCGGCAGCAAAATCCGTTTCATGGGCGTTCCCAAGACGATTGACAATGATCTCGCGGTCACGGATCACACGCCGGGATTCGGCAGCGCGGCCAAATACATTGCGTCCATCACCAAGGAAATCATTCGCGACGGCATGGTCTACGGCAACCAGTGCGTGACGCTCATCGAGATTATGGGCCGCAACGCCGGATGGCTGACCGGCGCGGCAGCACTGGCCAAAGGCGAGGACTGCGAGGGGCCGGATCTGCTGTACCTGCCGGAACTTACGTTTGACATCGACCATTTCATGAACAAGATCGCCGAGATCCATAAGGAGAAGGAATCGGTGGTGGTGGCGATTTCCGAGGGCGTGAAGGTTGCCGACGGCCGGTATGTCTGCGAATTGACGGACAATGTGGATTTCGTGGACGCGTTCGGCCACAGGCAGCTGACCGGCACGGCCCGCTACCTGGCGGAGAAGATTTCCCGCGAGGTTCCCGGCTGCAAGACGAGAGCGATTGAGTTCAATTCCCTGCAGCGTTGCGCGTCCCACATCGTGGGCCGCGTGGATATCACCGAGGCGTTCCAGGTAGGCGGCGCGGCGGTGAAGGCGGCGTTTGAGGGAGAGACCGGCAAAATGATTATTTTGAAGAGGATTTCCGACGATCCGTATCTGTGTGTGACGGATCTCTATGACGTTCACAAGATTGCCAATGTGGAGAAGAAAGTGCCCCGTGAATGGATCAATGAGAGCGGCGATTACGTGACGCAGGATTTTATCAATTATGTGCGGCCGCTGATCCAGGCGGAGCTGACCCCCATGATGGTGGACGGCCTGCCCCGGCATCTGAGGCTGGAGGATTAGAATCAGGAAGGAAGTGCGGGTTATGCAATACCGTAAATTCGGGAACACGGGACTGGAAATCTCGGCGCTTGGCTTTGGCTGTATGCGCCTGCCGCTCCGGGAGGACGGGAGCGTGGACGAGGAGGAGGCCATTTCGATTATCCGCCTCGCCATTGATCAGGGCGTGAATTATATTGACACGGCATATCCCTACCATGACGGCACGAGCGAGATCGTGGTGGGGAAAGCGCTGCGGGACGGGTACCGGGAAAAGGTTTATCTGGCGACCAAAAGTCCCATGTGGAAGCTGGAGAAAGAGGAGGATTTTGACGAAGTCCTGGATGAGCAGCTGCGGAAGCTGCAGACCGATCATATTGATTTCTACCTGCTCCACGCCCTCGGCCGCGACCGGTTTGAGAATAAGGTGAAGGCGTTCCGCCTGGTCGACCATATGAAACGGGCCAGAGCGGAGGGGAAAATCCGCTATCTGGGCTTTTCGTTCCATGACAGCCTGGACGTTTTTAAGGAAATTGTCGATTATACGGACGAATGGGATTTCTGCCAGATTCAGTATAATTATATCAATACGACGGATCAGGCGGGGACGGCAGGGCTGCGTTACGCCGCCGGCAAGGGCCTGGGCGTGATCGTAATGGAGCCTTTGCTGGGCGGCAGGCTGGCGACCCTGTCCGATCATGTGGCGGCGGCATTTTCCCCGGAGAAAACGCCGGTGGAACACGCGCTGGATTTTTTGTGGAACCAGCCGGAGGTGGGATTTCTGCTCAGCGGCATGAGTTCCCGCAGGCAGGTGGAGGACAATCTGGTCTACGCGTCCAGGAGCGGCGTCGGGATGCTGACGGCGGAGGAGGAGCAGGCGTACGGCAGGGCCAAAGCGGTCTATGACAAGATGTCGATGGTCGGCTGCACCGGCTGCGCGTACTGTATGCCCTGCCCCTTCGGGCTGAATATCCCGGAACTGTTTAAAGCGTACAACGTCTATGGGCTCCGCGGGAAAGGCGCGGCCAAAAAGGCGTATGAGGCGCTGGAAGTCCGCGCGGATCAGTGCCGCGGCTGCCGTAAGTGCGAGCAGGTCTGCCCGCAGCATATCCGGGTAAGCAGCGTCATGAAGGATATTGTGGAAATCATGAAATGAGCGGGCGGGATCGCCGTGCGGAGAGCGGTGGAATCTTTGTGCGGATTACGGGGTCTCCGCGGATTACGGCGGAGACCCCGTCGCGTTTACCGGCGTTTGTTTGCCGGCAGCTATTTGAAAAGATTGGAGAGTTTTGCCAGCGGCGCCACCGCGTCATTCAGATTTTTGATGGCGGAGTTTAAGGCATCGAAGTCGATGTCGCTGAAATTATCCATGGCCTTGCCCAGTTCCTGTTCGCTGTTCACTATCAGGGTATCGAGGTCTTTGACCAGCTGGTTGACGTCCGCTTCCGCCAGTTCCGAGGTGATGCCTTCGATATTTTCCATAATGACATCGAGATCCCGGAAGGTGGAGACAACCTTGGGCAGCAGGACAACGGCCACGCAGAGGACGATGAGCAGGACCAGGACGCTGGCACATGCGCTGATCTGGGCCATGCGGTACTGCTTTTTGGCATAATGCGCCTGCTGCGCGTTGTTTTCGTCGATGCGCTTCAGGGTGGCGGATAGTTCGGCGTTTCTCTCATTGAGGTTTGTGTTTTCCGTTTGTTCCGGCATATGGATTCCTCCCTTTTGATCAGAAAACAGATTAATTTTGCTATGGTGCCAACGGATTGCTCCGTGCTGCGCACTCCCGCAATC
>CAZPGD010000066.1:0-7718 GCA_964585865.1 uncultured Hungatella sp.
GAATCCACGGCATGTTTACATGCCAGTGGATGAAAGACTTTACGACCCGCCCCGATATCATAAAATACAGAAAAGAAATCGGAACCGGACAGGACCAAAAAGCGTATGGACAGCAAGATAACCGAAGCGCGGGCTGCGCTGCGCGACAAGAAACGGATTGTGATTAAGATCGGCTCCTCCTCCCTGACGCACACGGGAACGGGGGATTTGAATCTTTTAAAAATGGAGCGGCTGGTGCGTATTATCAGCGATTTGAAAGGATCCGGCAGGGAAGTCGTGCTGGTGTCTTCCGGGGCCATCGCCGCGGGACGGCAGGCTCTGCGCCACCGCGGCCGGCCGGACAGCCTTGCCCAGAAGCAGGCGTTCGCGGCTGTCGGGCAGGCCAGGCTGATGATGGTCTATCAGAAACTGTTCGCGGAATACAATCAGGTTGCGGCCCAGATCCTTCTGACCAGGGATACCATGGTTAATGACGCTTCCCGCTACAATGCGCAGAATACTTTCGAAGAGTTGCTGAAAATGGGAACCGTGCCCGTGGTCAACGAAAACGATACGGTGGCTACGTCCGAAATCCCGCTGGTGGATAATTTCGGTGACAACGACCGTCTGGCGGCCATCGTCGCGTCCCTGATCGGGGCGGATCTGCTGATTTTGCTGTCGGATATCGACGGGCTTTACTCGGATGATCCCCACGTCAACCGCGAAGCCGCGTTTATCGATACGGTGCCGGAAATCACACCCGAACTTCTGGCGATGGGAAAAGAATCCGCGGGAAGCAGCGTGGGTACCGGCGGCATGGCGGCCAAGCTGGCGGCGGCCCGCATCGCCACGGACAGCGGCTCAGACATGGTGATCGCCAACGGCGGGGACGTGGAGAACATTTTCCGCATCCTGGCCGGAGAGCGGCTGGGCACCCTGTTCATGGCCCACAGGAATTATGATTTTGACCTGATCCACTATCTGAATAATGAATACTGATAAAACTAATGAGTGCTGACAGAATAATGGGTAATAACGGAACAAGGAATACTGACAGAGGAGGAACGCTGTTTTGATTACATCGGAAATGATTGACCGTATCAATACTTTGTACCATAAATCCAAGGCGGTCGGCCTAAGCAGCGAGGAAGCGGAAGAGCAGGCCATGCTGCGCCGGGAGTATATTCTGGCCGTCCGCGCGAGTCTGCGGGGTAGCTTAAATTCCATCTCGATCCGGGAGGAGGACGGGAGTATCACGGATCTTGGAAAAAAATACGGCGGCGTTAAGGATGAGTGAACCGACTCGCACGGGTTTGGAAAAAATACGGCGGTGTTAAAGAGCAACATGGAAGCGCGACACGGAGAGCGGTTCAAACAGAGTGAATCGGCTCATGGCTCGGAAACAGAGCATGGGAGCGCAATGCGGAGAGCGGTCCGGAAGGAGCGGAACAGTCCGCACCCCGGAGAGCATTCACGCAAACGCGACACGGAGGGCAGACGGGAGAGCGGAACGAAAGGAGAGAACATCTTAATGGAACTGGAAGAAATCGGAAGGTACGCGAAAGACGTATCCCGTATCCTGAACAATCTGGGGCAGGAGGAAAAGAACCGCGGCCTGCGGGCCGCCGCGAAGGCGCTTACGGACGGGCAGGAGAAAATTCTGGCGGCCAATGAGGAGGATGTGCGGGCCGCGCGCAAAAAGAACATGAGTGCGGGCCTGGTGGACCGGCTGCTGCTGAATCCGGAGCGGATCCGCTCGATGGCCGAAGGAATTCTGAAAGTGGCGGAGCTGGAAGATCCGGTGGGAGAGGTTATCTCCATGAAACCGCGGCCCAACGGGCTGCTGATCGGCCAGAAGCGTGTGCCGCTTGGCGTAATCGGCATTATTTTCGAGGCCAGGCCGAACGTGACGGCCGATGCTTTCGGCCTATGCTTCAAGGCGGGAAACGCGGTTATTTTAAAGGGCGGCAGCGACGCGCTGCGTTCGAATCAGGCTATTGTCGCCTGCCTGCAGGAGGGACTTTCGGCCGCGGGCCTGCCTGTCCGCGCGGTTCAGCTGATCGAAAGCACGGATCGCGAGACCGCGCTTCGCTTTATGCGCATGAACCGCTATCTCGATGTGCTGATCCCCCGGGGAGGCGCGGGGCTGATCCGCGCCGTGACGGAACAGAGCACCGTGCCGGTGATTGAGACGGGGACGGGCAACTGCCATATTTTTGTGGATGAATCGGCGGATTTCGATATGGCCTTGAATATCATTTTCAATGCCAAGACCCAGCGGATCGGCGTCTGCAACGCCTGCGAGTCCCTGGTTGTCCACCGGGCCATCGCGGAGCGCTTTCTGCCGCTGCTTAAGAAAAAACTCGACGAAAAACAGGTGGAGATCCGCGCAGACGAGGCGGCCCGTGCCATCGTGGACGGTTTCGTGCCGGCGACGGAGGAGGACTGGGGAACGGAATATCTGGATTATATCGTTTCGCTGAAACTGGTGGATTCGATTGACGAGGCCATCGCCCATATCAACCGCTATAATACGAAACATTCCGAGGCAATCATAACTTCCGATTACGCCAACGCGCAGAAATTTCTGAATGAAATCGACGCGGCGGCCGTCTACGTCAACGCATCCACCCGGTTCACCGACGGCTCCGAGTTCGGGTTCGGGGCGGAGATCGGCATCAGCACGCAGAAGCTGCACGCGCGCGGCCCCATGGGACTGAAGGAATTTGTGGAATGGAACGGGTAAAGAAATGTATTTGCAGGGTGATATGGACGGAAACGAAATTTTGCGGGTTGAAGCAGATGGAAATGAAGTTTTGCAGGTTGGAGCGGATGGAAACGAAAACTGCGGGTTGAAGCAGATGGAAATGAAGTTTTGCGGGTTGAAGCAGATGGCAACGAAAACTGCGAGACGAAACAGATGGAAACGAAGACCACGGGACGAAACGAAAGACTTGCGGGATAAAGCGGATAGAAATAAAGGTTTGCCGGAGGGAACGGATGAAACGGAAGACTTGCGGGATGGAGCGGATGGAAAGAAAGGTTTACGGGACGAAGCGGATGAAGCGGAAGATAGCCGCGGCGGCAGCCTTCGCGGTGCTTGCGTGCTCTCTGAGCGGGTGCGGGCGTATCACCGGACAGCGGGACGGGAACGCCTCCTCCGCAGAGACTTCTTCCGCGTACGAAAAGACGGAAGAAGGACAGCCGGAAGGGACGGATAAAGGGCCGGCGGGGACGGAAACACGGCCGGAAGGAGCGGGTTCACAGCCGTCAGGGACGGAAACACCGCCGGCAGATGCGAAAACTCGGCCGGAAGGGGACGAAAGCCAGCCGGCAAATACGGCCGGCAGCACTGGCTCCCGGCGGGAATCCCCGTTTTCCGGCGCCTCGGATACGTTGACGGCGGGGACCGGCGCCACGGTCGCAAAGCCGGACGTGGCGCCCTATACGGTGAACGCGGACCTGAGCAATATTGATAATCTGTGGCAGTACTATCTGAGCGACGATTTCCGCCGGATGCTGGCGCAGAACCAATTCGTGGTCGAAAGCTATGCCGGCGACGAGTTTTTCGAGATCTACGAGCAGAACCGTTATGACCAGAAGGCAAATTTCATAACCGTGGATTCCCTGATGCATACCTACCACCTGTATTTCAGCTTTTTGATGAAGAACATCGAACGGGATTATCTGTCGGACCGTTTAACGCGGCTGAGCCGCCGCATGTGTGACAGCGGAACGGCTCTGTACGAGAAAGCGAAGGGCAGCGAGTGGGAAGACGCCGCCGGGCGTGCCGCGGCCTTTTTCGCGGTCGGCTTAAAGCTTCTGGATGATTCGGCAGAGACGCATCCGGACGTGCGGCAGGCCGTTGACGCGGAAGTGAACGCCATCATGAGCGCGTCCGGCTCGTCTGTCTCCGCCGTTACCGGGCTTCCGGAAGATTACACCCAGTATATCCCCAGGGGATATTATGAAGGGGACGCGGAACTGGAACGCTATTTCCGCGCCATGATGTGGTACGGAAGGGTCCATTTCAAACAGGCGGATGAAACGCTTGACCGGTGCGCCCTGCTGATCACGCTGCTGGCGTCGCGGGACGCGGAAAGCTATGACCTGTGGAAGTCGATCTATGACGTCACGTCCTTTTTTGCCGGTTCAAGCGATGACGCGGGTCTGGATGAATACGTTCCGCTCCTTGAGGAAATATACGGCGCTTCCGTCACGGCGGATACGCTTCTTGCCGATTCGGACGGTTTCGCGCGTTTCCACCGGGCGTCCGCCCTTCTGCCCCCGCCCGAAATCGGCGGCAGTCCGGAGCCGGGGTTCCGGTTCATGGGGCAGAGGGTCACGGTTGACGCGGCGATCATGCAGAACCTGATATACGATTCGGTGGGGGAGAACCGTTCCGGTGCCGTGCGGTCGCTTCCGGATGTGCTCGACGTCCCCGCCGCGCTCGGCAGCGATACCGCTCTGGATATTCTGCGGGAAAACGGTTCGGCTGACTTTAAGGGATACCCCGAGCAGATGGATATGCTTCGCGGCGCCCTGTCGAAAGATGACGAAACGATGTGGACGGCGAGCCTGTACGCCGGATGGCTGCATACGCTCCGTCCCCTTCTTGAGGTAAAAGGGGAAGGGTACCCCATGTTCATGCGGGGAGAACTCTGGGCGAAAAAAGATCTCGAATGTTTCGCGGGAAGTTACACGGAACTGAAGCACGACACGGTCCTTTATACGAAACAGGTCATGGCGGAAATGGGGGACTCCGAGCCGGAACAGGAGCCGGATGACAGGGGATACGCGGAACCGGAGCCGCTCGTGTATGCCAGGTTCTCTTCGCTTGCCAGGCGGACCGCGGAAGGATTGGGACATTATCAAATGATCGAAAAATCGGCGGAGGAAGACCTGCTGCGTCTGGCCGAGATGGCGGATATCCTTACGGAAATATCCGAAAAGGAACTGCGGGACGAGACGCTTACGGATGAGGAATACGAGTTTATCCGGACTTACGGGGGAAGTCTGGAACATTTCTGGATGGAAACGCTCAAAGACTTTGAGGAGAAGCAGGGGTATGTGTCCACCTCGGATTGTCCGGCCGCGGTTGTGGTGGATATCGCGACGGATCCGAACGGGTATGTTCAGGAACTGGCGACCGATGTCCCGTCGCTGATCACGGTGATCGTGAAGGTGGACGGGAAACTGAAGATCGCCCAGGGAAGCGTCTATACCTTCTATCAGTTCGCGTGGCCGGCAAATGACAGGCTGACCGACAGCAAATGGAGGATGATGCGGGGAAGGGCCGTGGATGAGAATTACGAGCCGGCGGAAGTGATTGACTTTGAGCAGCCGGAATGGACGCGGGGGTACCGGTACGAGCCCCGGCTGGATTAAACATGCGCGATCATACGGACAGCCGGGGCGGCTTTCGCGGGAAACGGTTCCTGGTTGTGGCGGCGGCAGCGGTTCTGATCGGCATGGCCGGGTGGACCTTGCGGACTTTGTGGATACGCGGCTCCTTTCTGCCTGACTGGGTAGAGTGGACCGAAAAGGAGATCCCGGACGCCGGGGGAGAATATGAACTTCGTACCGGCGGCCGCAAGGCGGTTCTTTTCCGTGAGGGAGAAGCGATCTGGACTTCCCCGCCGGAAGTGAAGATCCAGGACGGGCTGTTTGCCGACGTGAACGGCGACGGAGCGGACGAAATGATCCTGCTCGGCTGGCGGATCGGCCGTTTCGGCCGGGACATGCCTTTCTGGGTTGAAAAGAATGACAAAAAATGGCGCCAGCATATCTATGTGTACCAATGCGGCCGGGACGGAGCCGATAAAAAATGGGTTTCTTCCGAAATCGGAGCGGAAGTGCTGCGTCTGTCCTCCCGGAAAAGACCGGAGCCGGAGAGGGGCAGCTATCTCCTTCTTACGGAAACGCCGGGAACCGTCAGCTGCTGGTACTGGGATTCCTGGGGATTTACCAAAAAGGATACCGAGGTGACATTCGCGGTATTCGGAGATAATCTCATCCACGAGCCGATCTACCGCTACGCGGAGGCCCGCGGCGGCAATTATGATTTTCTGTATGAGAAACTGGTCCCGGTTATTGAGGCGGCGGACGTGGCGGTCATCAATCAGGAGACGCCTTTTACGGACGGGGACGATTACCGCGGCTATCCGCGTTTTGCCACGCCTCTCGGCGTCGGGGAGGCCATCGCGAACGCCGGATTTGACGTCGTGACGTGCGCTACCAACCATATGATGGATCTGGGAACCGACGGGATCAATTTAACGAAACGATTTTTTGACGGCAAAGGGATCGCCTGCATCGGGATCCGGTCGGAAGAGGAAACGGAGTATGTTCCGTACTGGATTCTGGAAAGGAAGGGGATCCGCTTCGCCCTCCTCAATTACACGTACGGGACCAACGGGATCCCGGTTCCGGAAGACCGCGCCCGGATGCTCTGTCTTCTCGGCGCGGAAGAAACGGTCCTGGCGGATATCCGCCGCGCGTCGGACGAAGCGGATCTGGTGCTGGTTTTTGTCCACTGGGGCACGGAATACGCGGAGCAGCCGGATGATTTTCAGCGGGAATGGGCGGAACGGTTCCTCGCGTACGGGGCGGATGTGGTGATCGGTTCCCATCCGCACGTCCTGCAGCCCTGCGAGACGCTGCGGGACGGCGAAGGACACGAAACGCTGGTGTATTACTCGCTCGGAAATTATGTCAGCGCCCAGCGGGAGCGGTCCTGCGTAAAAGGCGGCATGGCGTATTTTACCGTATCCCTTGCCCAGGACGGCTTTCGGGTTACGGAGAACGGTCTCCGTCCTCTGGCGATTACGCGGGAGGAAGATGGCCGGTACACGGTGGATTTTGCGGAAGAGGAACGGAATGACGGGAAGGACTGAAGATATGCAGCGGGAAACGGATTGTGACCGCGCCGGATGGCGGGTGCCGCCGGAAAAGGAGCCGGAACGCCAGTATTATTTCATTGCGGAATGCAGGCGGTACACGGAAGAATTTGAACGGGAAAACGGCCGGCGCCCGTGTTTTTTTATTCAGACGTTCGGGTGCCAGATGAACGCGAAAGATTCGGAGAAACTGGCCGGTATCCTGGAACGGATCGGGTACCGCCGTGCGGAAGACGAACACGCCGATTTAGTGCTTTACAACACCTGCACCGTGCGGGAAAACGCCAACAAACGGGTCTACGGGCGCCTTGGCCGGCTGAACGCCTTAAAGAAGCAGAATCCCGGCATGATCATCGTCCTCTGCGGATGCATGATGCAGGAGGCGGAAGCGGTCGGGAAAATCCGCCGGAGTTACCGTTTTGTGGATATCGTTTTCGGGACGCATAATATTTTTATGCTGGCGGAACTGCTGTACAGGCGCCTTGAGCAGCTGCACAGGCTTCCCGTACAGCCGGGCCGGCGCCCCGGGCAGCCAAACAGCTCTTCCGAGCGACCGGACGGGATGCCCGGGCAGACGGGCGGCTCTTCCAAACAACCGGACGGGCACCCCGGGCAGCCAAACGGCTCTTTCGAACAACCGGAGAGGCGCCCCGGGCGACCAGACGGGCTTCCCGTACAGCCGGACACGGTGGTGGAAGTGTGGGAAGGGACGGACCGCATCGTGGAGGATCTGCCGGCGGAGCGCAAATATCCGTTTAAATCCGGCGTCAATATCATGTTCGGCTGCAATAATTTCTGCAGCTACTGTATTGTTCCCTATGTGCGGGGGCGGGAGCGCAG
>CAZPGD010000067.1:0-4719 GCA_964585865.1 uncultured Hungatella sp.
CGGGTCGTAAAGTCCTTCATCCACCGGCATGTAAACATGCCGTGGATTCAGACTTTCGACCCTGGCATCATTGGGAATAATTGGCGCAAAAAGTGCGGCCGCCGTTATTTTAACAGATTTTCGGAAAGATAACCAGATGTATTTTCAAACGGCGGCGGGATTGCAGAAAGAAGACTGCGAAAGGATTATATTATGAAAGAAAAGATTTGTTTCCGGCGTTTGGGCACCATGCTGGACTGTTCGCGGAACGCGGTTCCCAATCTGGCCAGTCTGAAAAAGTGGATCGATCTGACGGCGGACATGGGCTATAACATGCTGCAGCTTTATACGGAGGACACCTATGAGGTAAACGGGAACCCCTATTTCGGCTACATGCGGGGACGTTTTTCCAAGGAAGAACTCAAGGAAATCGACGCGTACGCCGCCGGGAAGGGGATGGAACTGATTCCCTGCATCCAGACGCTGGCCCATTTGTCCGCCATTACGAGATGGGACGACTATTCCCCCCATGCCGATACCGAAGATATCCTGCTGGTGGGAGATGAGGCGGTGTATTCCCTGATAGATTCCATGTTCGCGACCATCGCGGAATGTTTTTCCGGGCGGGTCGTGCATATCGGCATGGACGAGGCCGACCGGATCGGGCGCGGGAAATACTATGATCTGCACGGGGACCGGGACCATATCGAAATTTTGCTGGAGCATGTAAACCGCGTCAGCGAAATCGGGAAAAAGTACGGGTTCACCCTTCTCATGTGGTCGGATCTGTTTTTCAAAATGGCGTCCGGCGGGAAGTATTACGACGCGGACGTAAAGATTGACGAAAGAATAAGCGGGCGGATACCGGACAATGTGCGGCTTGTTTACTGGGATTATTATTCCGCGGAGAAATCCCGTTACGACGGGATGCTGAAGGCTCACGGGAAACTGGCGGACGGCGTCTGGTTCGCGGGCGGGCTGTGGACATGGGCCGGCTTCGCGCCGCATAACGGGTACGGCATAGAGGCGGCAAAAGTGTCTCTCCAGAGCTGCCGGGAGAATGGGGTGCAGGATGTGATGATGACATTGTGGGGAGACGACGGCGCGGAGTGTTCCCGGTTCGCCGCCATTCCCGCGCTCTTCTATGTGGCCAGACTGGCCGCGGGAGAAACGGATCCGGACGTCATTGCGGCGCAGTTTGAGGAGAAATACGGGATTTCTTTCTCGCTTTTCATGTCTCTGGATCTGCCGGGAACGGCGAATTTGCGGGATGGAAGAGTGGATAATCCGGATAAATACCTGCTCTATAACGACTGCTTTATCGGCCTTTTGGATTCCGCCCTTAAGGGGGAGGAGGGGCAGCGGTACGCCGCTTGCGCACGGATGCTTACGGAAGGGGAGAAGAATCCGGAATGGGGATATCTGTTCACCGTCGAACGGGCGCTCTGCGAGGTGCTGTCCGTTAAAGCGGATTTAGGAGAGCGGACGCGGCGTGCCTACCGGGCGGGCGATAAGGAAGCCATGGCCGGGGTGACGGACGCGTACAGGGAACTGGAGGAAAAACTGGAGAGGTTCTATGAGGCGCACCGGAGACGGTGGCTGACGGATAACAAGGCTTTCGGTTTTGAAATCCAGGATATCCGGCTGGGCGGACTGATCCGGCGCGTGGCGGACTGCCGGAGGCGGCTGGAAGACTGGTGCGGGGGCAGGATTTCCGTGATTGAGGAACTGGAAACGGAACAGCTGGCCTATCCCATGCACAGGTTCATTCCGTGGCAGCGGACGGTGAGCGCGAACCGGCTGTAAATGCGGGCGGCTGTTCTGTGTGAAACGGACTGTTAGTGTTCGGGGACGACCCCTGTGTACGCCTGCCTGCTGGTGATATGGGAAGCGGTCGCCAGTGGCTGCCCCCGGAAGCGGCCGCCCGGGGCGTGTGGGCGCGCCGCTTACCGGTACATGCGTTTGCGTTCGTAGACCGGTTCGGAGGTCAGGTCCACGCCCAGTTTCCGGAACATCCGGATATCGACTTGGGAGAGGATTACCGACGTGTGGGCCTGACAGCCCTTCAGTTTTGCCAGCTGATCGAGGGCCGTCTGGGCGTTTCTGTCGGCGGCCGCGCACATGGACAGCGCGATCAGCACTTCGTCCGTATGGAGACGGGGATTTTTGCTTCCCAGATAATTGACTTTCAGCCGCTGGATCGGCTCAATGGCCGACGGCGCGATCAGGTGGATCCGGTCGGGGATCCCGCCGAGCGCTTTTACCGCGTTCAGCAGCAGGGCCGCCGAGGCCCCCAGCAGGTCGCTGGTTTTCCCGGTAACGATCCGCCCGTCCGGCAGTTCCATGGCTGCGGCCGGTCCCCCGGTCGATTCCGCCTTTTCCGTCGCCGCGCCCACGACACGGCGGTACGCGGGCGTGATCCGGGCCTGTTTCATCAGAAGTTCCAGTTTATAGATTTCTTCTTCCGTTTTCTCGCCGGACGCCATTTTCTCCAGGGCGTGATAATATCTTCGAATAATCTCCTGCCGGGAAGCCTCCCGGCACACTTCGTCGTCGATGATGCAGTTTCCCGCCATATTGACGCCCATGTCGGTGGGGGATTTGTAGGGGCTGCTCCCGTAGATACCCTCGAACATGGCCTGGAGCACGGGAAAAATCTCCACGTCGCGGTTATAGTTTACGGTTGTTTCCCCGTAGGCTTCCAAATGGAAGGGATCGATCATATTGACGTCCCGCAGGTCCGCCGTGGCGGCCTCGTAGGCCAGATTGACCGGGTGTTTTAAAGGCAGGTTCCAGATGGGAAAGGTTTCAAATTTGGCGTAACCTGCCTTGATATTCCGTTTATTCTCATGGTACAGCTGGGACAGACAGGTTGCCATTTTGCCGCTTCCCGGCCCGGGCGCCGTTACGATTACCAATGGCCGCGAGGTCCGTATATAATCGTTGCGGCCGAAGCCGTCCTCACTGAGGATGTGTGTAACCTTGTTCGGATAACCTGTGATGGAGTAATGGCGGTACACGGTGACGCCCATGTGTTCCAGCTTGCTCCTGAAGGTATCCGCCGCCGGCTGGCCGGTGTAGCGGGTGATCACGACGCTGCCCACGTAAAGGCCCCGGTCCGTGAAGGACTGGATCAGCCGCAGCACGTCCATGTCATAGGTGATGCCGAGGTCGAAACGGATTTTGTTTTGCTCAATATCCGCCGCGTTGATGGCAATGACGATCTCCGCCTGGTCCGCCAGCTGCAGCAGCATCTGCAGTTTGCTGTCCGGCTCGAATCCCGGCAGGACGCGGGATGCGTGGTAGTCGTCAAAGAGTTTCCCGCCGAATTCCAGATACAGCTTATTTCCGAACTGGCTGATCCGCTCCCGAATGCGCCGGGACTGCAGCTGCTGATATTTCTGATTGTCGAATCCGATGCGTGACATACATGCCTCCTGATGTGCCGTTTGCGGAAAGGGAAAGGGTCGAGCACGTTAATGAAACGAAGCGATCCGGCCGCCGTGCGCGCCGTTCTGTATAACCGCTGCTATTCTAGCAGATTCCCGGAAGTATATCCAGATATATTTTTCGGAAAAAATGCAAAAATGCCGCTTCATGCGCGTATAGCGTATATGGACAAAAGCGTTGACAAATATTGTTCGGAAAGGGTATGATAGGAAAAGTGTCGGGAGAATATTTTCGGATTATTGATATAGACGGGACGGGTGAAAAATGGGAAAGAACAGTTGGAAAGGGAATGGAAAGCGGAAATGGCTGTTCCTGCTGCCGGCGGTCTGCCTGCTGGCCGCGTACCCGAATCGGGGTAACGCGGCGAGGGTAAGTTTGGCGGATACCGCGGCGGAAGCGGCGCCCGGGGCCGGTCCGGGGAACGCGCAGCCGGCGAACGGCCCGGGGAATGCCCAATCGGAGGCAGGTACCGGGAACGCGCAGCCGGCGAACGCCAAATCGGCGGCAGGTTCGGGGAACACGCAATCGGCGAACGGCCCGGGAAATACGCGGCCGGCGGTCAGAGTGACGGCGGGGCAGTATGGCTTTATAAATAATGATGAGAACGCGAATCTGCTCACGGAGGAACAGAAAGCGGCCGTCTGCGCCTATATGAACCGTTATTATGAAGCGCTTGCGTCTCTTGAGATGAGGCCGGTTTCCGATCTTTTTGCCGATTCCGCGAGAGCGTACGCGGCTTTCCATGAACAAACATGGGACTACCTGATCAGACTGCGGAAAATGCAGGGTTCCGATTTCCGGCTGCAGGAATACGGATACGGCCTGCGGATATTGGAGAAGGAAGAGCGGGACGACGGGGCGGTTGCCGTTAAAATTGAGGAGCAGAGTATCCAGAGGTTTGCCCGGCACCCGCAGGTGGATTCGGAATATCCGAACATCCGCCATATTTTTGTGCTGGAGCGGCAGAACGGGAAATGGCTGCTGAAAGAGCATATGCAGGATGACGGCATATTCTGGAATATGTTTAAGAACTACGTGAATACGGAACTGGAAAAAACAGAGAATCCGAATAAAGTTTTTTCGGAGAGAAAGGAACAGCTGCTTGAAGAGGCGGCGGCCGGGCAGAGAGAACTGGAAGCGCAGGCGGCTTCCGCGGGTGCCGCGGGCGGAAATCAGGCAGGTCCGGACGGTAGTCCGGCGGGATCGAACGGGAATCAGACTGGTCCGGACGGAAATTCGGCGGGATCGGGCGAGAATCAGGCGGGTCCAAGCGGAAGTCCGGCAGGATCG
>CAZPGD010000067.1:4819-7715 GCA_964585865.1 uncultured Hungatella sp.
CGGGCGCGGGTCAGGCAGCCGGTAATGCGAGTCTTGCGGCACCCGGAAATCCGGTGGAACCGGGAGGAAATTCGGCAGGCCCGGGCGCAAGTCAGACAGGTTCCGGCGGAAGCCGGGCGGATTCGAGTGGAAGTCCGGCAGGATCAGGCGGAAGTCCGGCAGGCCCGGGCGGGATCCAGACAGGTCCGGGCGGAGGCCAGGCGGGCAGCGGGATGCCCGCAAACGGGTATAATCGGGAAGTCGCCGTTGCCTATGCCCGCCGTTATGTGGGCGAGCGGAACGGGGAATGGTCCGATTACAGTGACCAAGGCGGCAACTGCCAGAACTTTGTTTCCCAGTGCCTGCGGGCGGGAGGGATCCCCATGGATACCGAAGGGGACGCCATGTGGAAATGGTACGGCGCCGAAGTGAATAATACCGCCGCGCAGGCGGGCTGTTCCGCGTCCTGGATCAATGTGGATTCTTTTTACGAATATGCCAGAGACAACGCGGGATCCGGCCTGTCAGCCATTGTGGACGCCGATTACCGGAGCGGACAGATCGGCGATTTGATCATGATGGGGTCGTTTGACGACTGGAACCATATGGTGATAATTTCGGATGTCGTGAAAAACGCGGCGGGAGAGACGATTGATTATCTGATCTGCTCCAATACCACCGATGTGAAAGATTTCCCGGCCAGCATCTATCCGATTCCGCGCCGCGCCCTGATCCGGATACAGGGGTGGAACTGAATCCGGCGGGGAATGCCGCGCAGCGGATAAAGCCGTTTAAAGCGGGAGACACACATATCGAAGGCAGGAAGCGTGGGTAAAATCCGGAATAAGAACATGGATAATAATGCGAAATAAAAACAGCCGCGAGCCAGTAACCGGGCGCCGCGGCTGTTATCATGATTTATGCAGCCGGAAATCCCCTTTTTCTGCCGTGTCTGAAACCAGTCTGAAAAAAAATAAGGGTTCACCACTTTCATTTACCGGGAAGATATGGTAAAGTTACATGCGGACACATGGCCGGGGATATGATACATGTGAATACGTAACCGGATTACGATTTTGTGAGAGGGCCGTCCGGAAAAAACTGCCGCTCTGAGAAGCAATGCCCCGTGGTGGGGAAACGTTTTCCGGTGAAGGGACCATCCGGGGAAGCTGCCGCCCGAAAGAGCCGCCGTCCATCGAAACTGCCGTCTGCGGGAATTACGCGTAATCAAGATACCCCATCAGGAGAGAACCATGACGATCAGCGACGTATCAAACATATTTGGCTTTATAGGCGGACTGGGCATGTTCCTGTACGGTATGCGCCAGATGTCCGACGGCATGCAGCAGACGGCGGGCGGAAAGATGAAACAGCTTCTGGAGATGCTGACCCGCAACCGTTTTATCGGCGTACTTCTGGGGGTCCTGATTACAATGATTATCCAGAGCAGCGGGGCCACCACCGTCATGGTGGTCGGTTTTGTCGGCGCGGGGGTAATGGATCTGAGCCAGGCCGTCGGTGTTATCATGGGCGCCAATATCGGGACGACCATTACCGGCTGGATCGTGTCTTTAAGTCAGCTGGGAAGCGCCATGGAAGTAATGAAGCCGGCGTTTTACGCGCCGCTTATGATCGGCGCCGGCACGCTTCTGATTTTGTTTCTCAAAAGACAGAAGGATCACACCGTCGGGCAGATTCTGGTGGGACTGGGTCTCCTTTTTATGGGACTGGACCTGATGTCCTCCTCCGTTTCCGTCTACTCGGACGCTCCCGTCTTCGGCCGGGCGTTCACTCTTTTGGGCGGCAATCCGATTCCGGGTATTGGAATCGGCATCGCTGTGACGCTGCTTTTGCAAAGTTCCTCGGCTTCCGTCGGGATTCTGCAGACGCTGGCGCTTGGCGGGGTCGTGACGCGGAGCGCGGCGGTCTATATCGTTCTGGGCGAAAATATCGGGGCCTGTTCCACGGCCATGATCTCCAGTCTGGGCGGGTCCCGGGACGCGAGGAGGGCGGCCGTGATTAACCTGGTCTATAACCTGTTCGGCGCCGTGCTCTGCGTCGCGGTTATGCTCCTCTGGTTCTGGGCGGATCCCGCTTTCGCCATGCGAAAAGTATCCGCCGTGGACATTTCCGTTTTCCATACGCTGTACAACGTGGCCAAAACGGTCTGCCTGTACCCGTTCGCGGATCAGATCGTGAAGCTTTCCTGCCTGCTTGTGAAAGAAGAAACGGCGCCGGCAGAACCGGATATGGATAAGGAAGAAGCGGTTACGCTTAAACATCTGGACGAGCGGATCTTCCGGTCGCCCGCTTTCGCCATCGAGACGGCTTCCCTGGAGATCCGGCATATGGGGCAGACGGCCCTCGGCAATGTCAGGCGCGGGATCGACGCGATCCTGACCGGCAGTCTTGAGGAGATTGAGGAAATATATAAGGTGGAAGAAACGATCGATCACATGGAAAAAATGCTGACCGAATATATGATCCGCATCGAGAACCTGTCCCTGACCGAGCATCAGAAGCGGGTGGTGAACGATCTCTTTTACAGCGTCAGCGATATTGAACGTGTCGGCGATCTCGCGGTGAACCTGGCGGAACAGGCCGAATACCTGTCCAGGAACAGGCTGGATTTGTCCGAAACCGGCGTCCGGGATCTGGAAGAAATCGGCGGCGCCGTATGCAAGTCCTTCGAGTACGCGATTGAGGCCCGGAGGAGCGGCGATATGGACGCGGTTCGCAAGGTGGGCCAGTACGAGGACGAGGTGGACAGTCTGGAAGAGGAGTTCCGCGAAAAGCATATTGAGCGGCTCTCCCGCGGCGAGTGCGTCCCTTCCGCGGGCATCGTTTTTCTGGATATTCTGACGAATCTGGAGCGGATTTCCGACCACGCTTACAGCATGGCCGGGTACGTAAAAAA
>CAZPGD010000068.1:0-7704 GCA_964585865.1 uncultured Hungatella sp.
CATCATCGATACACCGCTCGATTCCATCTATCTTCTCATAATGAGAATTATCCCGACAAAGAACTGCCATTGACCCGCCGGAAGGGAAGTATTATAATGATCCGGATGTCCGCAAATTGTTTGAAGGATGGTATGCCGTTATGATCGTGAGCGCAAGCAGAAGGACTGACATCCCGGCGCTGTTTTCCGAGTGGTTTTACAACCGTGTTCGGAAAGGATTTGTCCTCCTCAGAAACCCGTACAACCCTCTGCAAGTCGGACGCGTTTCACTCACGCCCGACAAAGTAGACGGTTTTGTTTTCTGGACAAAAAATGCCGCCCCGATGCTCGAAAGGATTCACGAGTTGGACGGATTCAAATATTATTTCCAATACACGATCACCCCATACGGGCGGGATGTCGAGCGGAATATCCCGGACAAGAACGAGATCGTGATACCGGCATTCAAAAAAATAGGGGCCGGCAAGGCTGTCTGGCGATACGACCCCGTCTTCATAAACGACAGATACACCTGGGACTGCCACATCCGGGCGTTCACGAAGATCGCGGAGGCGCTGGAAGGCTGCACGACGAAGGCAGTTATGAGTTTCGTGGACTCCTACCGCACCGTGGACCTCCGGCCGCTGAACATTCGGCCGCTCGCCCCGGAGCAGCAGAAAGAACTGGCTCTGCGGCTTGCCGACATCGCGAAATCACACGGCATGGAACTTTCATCGTGCGCGGAAGACATTGGCCTTCCGCACTCGTCCTGCGTTGACGGGAAAATGTTCGGGGTGGAGAAACCGAAGGACAGGAACCAGCGCGGACTTTGCCAATGCGTCGAGAGTGTAGACATCGGAGCGTACGGCACTTGCCGCAACGGCTGCGCATACTGTTACGCGAACCGTTACGGACACATTCAAGACCCGCCAGACCCCGACTGCGATCTGCTGGGGCCGCCGCTTAACGGCAATGAAAAAATAAAGCAAAGGAATTGAACCCCCGGCTCAGCCGGATGCCGTTTCCCGAATCCCCGATCGCCTTGAGTGTCCCCGCGTCCGGGTGTCTACTCCTTTACGAACGTAAACGCTTCCCACGGGATATTCACCGGGCGTTTCTTCGTCAGAATATCGTCAATATGCTCCAGAAGCGGGAAATCGCGCATGTCCAGGACGCCTTTTTCATCTGCCCGGCGGATCGCCCGCGCCACGCGCTCCGCCACCACCAGCGATTCCAGCGTAACTCCCTGAAGTTCCGCCTTCGCCTCGTCGATATCCAGACCGCGCCCCAGAAGAATACCGACCAGCCGCGTCCTTCCGCCGTACACGGTCACATACAGATCGCCGACGCCAACGGCCAGATTATCCAGTGTCGCCGCGCCCTGGTACTCCAGGAGCCGGTACATTTCCCGGACGCTCTGCCCGAACACCGCGGCCTGCGAATTGAAATGCGGCTCGCTGTCCAGCCCCAGCCGCTTCTGATTCTCTCCGATTGTCAGGGCAATTCCCAGCGCGTAGCCGTTTTTCAGAGCGACCGCGCTCTCGACACCCACAACGTCCGTCGTCAGACTGATATGGTAATAATCCGTCGCCATAATCCTTTTCAGCTTCTTCAGTACTTCCATATCGTTCCCGCAGAAAGCCACTTCCGTCTGATCATGCGCCACCAGTTCATAGCTGGTGCAGGGGCCGCCCACCGCGTTCAGCGGCACCTTCTTCCCCAGACTGTCCAGCTTCCTTTGCCACAACTCCGGATATGTCAGGAGTTTCCCGTCTTCGGTATCCATTAATCCCTTCGTAACCGTCAGCACCGGCGTCCCGTCCGGGATAAGCGGAAGGATTTTATCTCCGAACCAGTCCACACCGAAGCTGCTGACGCCGCCGATAATCATATCAGCCCCCACGATCGCCTGTTCGACGTCCTCGATCGGGTAAAACCGCAGCCCTGCCGGAAAATCCCGTTCAAATTTCGGGTGCCGGTTCGTTCTCCTCGACACATCAATGATCTCCCGGTCCAGATGCGTTCCTACCAGTCTGACTTCATGCCCGTTCTCCCGCGCCGGAAATGCCAGCGCGGAACCCATCATTCCCGAACCGATAATCGTCACTGTAGCCATATATCCGTTCCTCCTGCTTTACGGCCTTGCTTCCTATTCCGTCACCGGCTCCACGTCGTCCGTCTCTCCCAATGTGAACACCTGGCGCTTTCTGGCCATTTCGTCGCTCGCCAGGTACTCGTCGTAGGTGGTGATCTTGTCGATCAGCTTCCCGCCCACGATTTCCATGATCCGGTTGGCCGTCGTCTGCACGATCTGATGGTCGCGGGAAGAGAAAATCAGCACGCCCGGGAACTTCATCAGCCCGTTGTTCAGCGCCGTAATCGCTTCCATGTCCAGATGGTCCGTCGGCTCGTCCAAAAGCAGCACATTCGCCCCGGAAATCATCAGTTTCGACAGCATACAGCGAACCTTTTCCCCGCCGGACAGGACCTTCAGCTTCTTCACGCCGTCCTCACCGGCAAACAGCATCCTGCCCAGAAAACCGCGGACGTACGTCGCGTCCTTGTCCGGCGAATAACGGGTCAGCCATTCCACGATCGTTTCCTCGCTGTCGAACTCCGCCGTATTATCCTTGGGGAAATACGACTGCGTCGTCGTCAGGCCCCATTTATAATCACCCTCATCCGGCTCCGTCTCGCCGGAGAGGATCTGAAAAAGCACCGTTTTGGCCTGCTCATTCGGCCCCACCAGCGCAACCTTGTCCTCGCGGTTCAGAATAAAGGAAATATCATCCAGCACCTTCACGCCGTTCACGGTTTTCGAAAGGTTCTTCACCGTCAGGACCTCATTGCCGATCTCGCGGAACGGCCGGAAATCAATATACGGGTACTTGCGGCTCGACGGCTTGATATCGTCAAGCTGAATCTTCTCCAGTGCCCGTTTCCTGGAAGTCGCCTGCCTGGACTTGGAAGCGTTGGCCGAGAAACGCTGAATGAATTCCTGCAGTTCCTAAATCTTCTCCTCTTTCTTGCGGTTTCGTACCAGAAATCATAATTGCCCGCGTACAGCTGGATCTTGCCGTAATCGATGTCCGCGATCTGCGTGCATACCTTATTCAGAAAATAACGGTCATGGGAAACCACGATCACCGTATTCTCAAAATTAATCAGAAATTCTTCCAGCCAGGCAATGGCGTCCAGATCCATGTTGTTCGTCGGCTCGTCCAGAAGCAGGATGTCCGGATTGCCGAACAGAGCCTGGGCCAGCAGCACTTTCACCTTCAGCGCGCCGCTCAATTCCTTCATCAGCACATTATGGTACTCCGTATCCACGCCCAGACCATTCAGCAGGTTCGCCGCGTCGGATTCCGCTTCCCAGCCGTTCATTTCCGCGAACTCGCTTTCCAGTTCCGCGGCCCGAATCCCGTCCTCGTCGCTGAAATCCTCTTTTCCTTCATGACCTCGTAGAGCCTGGGGTTCCCCAGAATCACCGTATCCGTCACCGAATACCCGTCATATTTGAAATGATCCTGCTGTAAAAAGGAAAGCCTCTGTCCGTCCGTGATAACCACGTCCCCGGACGTGGGTTCCAGCTGCCCCGATAATATTCGCAGAAACGTGGACTTTCCGGCCCCGTTCGCGCCGATCACGCCATAGCAGTTTCCCTCGACAAATTTGATATTGACATCTTCAAATAACGCTTTCTTCCCGACACGCAGTGTAACATTATTCGCGCTGATCATGTACCGTTCCCTCCGGCCGCGCCGCCCGGCCCGCTTTTTGAGTTCCCGTCCGGAACCCTCTGTTCCGTCCCTTCGGATGTCTCCGTCCGGAACTTTCCCGTTTCGTCCCTTCGGATGTCTCCGTCCGGAGTCTCTCTGTTCTGCCACTTCGGACGTTTCCGCCCGGAGCCTCTCTACCTGTACAGCGTTCCGTCCGCGGCAGCCAGCCGCCCGTCCGGAGCCTGGCCCGCAGTCAGCATTTTCCCGTCCGCCCCCATATAATAATCCTTGCCGTCATACGTAATGAACGTATTGGTCTTCATATAGCCGTCCGCCCCGAAATAGTACCAGTTCCCTTCGTTCGGCAGCCAGTTCTCCTGGATATAGGAGCCGTCCGTGTTCCGGTACCACAGCCTTCCGTCCGCGCCGGTCTGCCAGCCCGTGTTCAAATAAACAATCTCGGAAGAGGAAGTGATTTCCCTGCGGACCTCGTACATCGCCTTATTGGCCTCCGCCTGCTCCGCGGAAACCGAAATGCCGACTGGCTGCGTCCACACCCCGCCCTTGCCTGACTGCGCGATCGGATGGACTTTAAAAGTATATTCGCCCGGCGTCTGCATGTAGGGACTGAAATCATAGGAAGTTCCGATCGTCTGCGCGGTAAAGCGGTGATGCGTCGGTACATCGATGCTCACCTCATACATCTTCGCGCCGACGGCCCCCGTCCACGCGCCCCGGCCGGCGTCCGTCCAGTAAGCCTGCGCGATCTGGCCGACATGATCGCCAAGCCGCGTAAAACGGACAAAAATGACCAGCCCTTCCCCGCTGTCCACACGCCTGGCCTCCAGAAATTTTGCTCCAAGACCGCTTACACGGTACCTGTCCGCGCTCATATACGGGAAATAATACTCGTCCTCCGCTCTCAGTTCCACCACGTAAACGGCCGGATCATTCCAATAGATGCCGGGATCGGCGTAATCCATGGCCGAATAGACCGAACCATAGCAATGTTCGTTGCTTACCGTCATTTCGACATCCAGCCTGTTGCTGTCCTCGTACCCATCCGATGTGAATTTGATTGACAGAGAGCCGATCCTCGTATCCGCGAAGCCGGTCAGGCAGAACATCCATACGCCCAGCATCACAGCGGCAATCAAAGCCGCACCCTTTCGTTTCATAGAAAACGCCCCTTTCCTTGCTCTGAAACGACTTTCAGATGATTTTTGACTTTCGTCTCGATGGGATACTCGTCAGGCGCCGATTGGCGCGAGCGCCATCGCCGCTTTCTCCGTTATTTTACCATAGTTCTTACGACTTTACCACCACTATCTTCAGCCGGTAAAACTTTTTCCGAAAAAAGCGAATTTATTCTTGCTTTTCCAAAAAGGCTATGCTATAATGATTTTCGTCGCCGGGAGGCGGTAATCAAATAGTTCTTATGCGACAGTAGTACAGTTGGTGGTATGCCACCTTGCCAAGGTGGAGGTCGCGGGTTCGAGTCCCGTCTGTCGCTCTTTTTTTATCGCTGAAAGGTACGTAACCACGTCATTCCGGCGATTTTTTATTGCTTAAAGACCAAAACGAAAACTTTTTTAGCCGCCGGACAAAGGCGGCGGAACGGAGACTGCGATGAATAAAAAGGAAATAGCGGAAATCCGCAGACAATTTACACCCGAACGCTGCGCCGTCACCCGTATCTGCGGCTGCTACGTGGACGCGGAGAAGAATATCAAAACGCGGATGAAAGAAGCGTTTTTGTCCCTTCCGGAGGAGGACGGCTTTAAATACCTGGAAATCTTCAAAAAGACCCTGTCAGGCTCTGTCGGACGGAACCTGATTAATCTGGATTTCCCGCTGGAAGAGGAGCGCGGGGGCGGCCGCCAGGAGTTCCTGCTGCGGTTGCGGAACAGCCGTTTAAAGGACGACGATCTGGTCGAAGAATTCTATAACAGGATTATCGGATCCTTCCCCTGCAAGGAAAACTATTACATCGTGCTGATCCACGCGGCCTATGATATTCCGGGCCGGGCCGCCGACGGTCTGGAGATGTTCGACGCTTCCGACAATGTCTACGAATATATTCTCTGCGGCATCTGTCCGGTCAGCCTGTCGAAAGCGGGTCTCGGCTATAACGCGGAAACGAACCGTATCGAGAACCGTCCCCGGGAACGGATCGTGGAAACGCCCGTGAAAGGTTTCCTGTTTCCTGCCTTCAACGAGCGCTTTCCCGACGTCCATTCGCTGCTTTACTATACGAAAAATGCCGCCGATCTGCAGGAGGATTTTATCGGCGGAATGTTCGGCTGCGAGCGGATCCCGCTGCCCGCGAAGGAACAGAAAGAAACTTTCCGGACGCTGATCTCCGACACCATGGGAAACGCGTGCGACTACGACGTCGTCCGCAGCATTCACGAAACGCTCAATGAGAAACTGGAAGAATACCGGGACGAACCCGAACCGCTGGAACTGGGAAAGCCGGAAGTCCGCCGCATTTTCGAGGAAAGCGGGGTTCCCGATGAACAGTTGGAACAGTTCGACCGGCTTTATGACGGCCGCGCCGGGGAAAATGCCTCCTTCCTCGCCGCCAACATCGCGGAATCCGGACAACTCCGCATCGAGACTCCCGACATTGTGATCCGTGTCAGGCCGGAAGCCGCCGGCATGGTGGAGACCCGCGTCCTTGACGGCCGGCCGTGCATCGTGATCCCCGCCGGCGGGCACGTAGAAGTAAACGGCGTCAGCATAATCTGCCGCGGGTAACCGGACAGCCCTTTGGATACCTTCGCCGCGCCCGTGTGCCATCGCGTACGGATCCGGGCCGTTGTACTTGCGCTTTTCGCCCCGCGGCACGCGCCTCCCGCAGTGAGGGCCGCGGATATACAACATGCGGAACACCCCGTATCTTAGGTTCCGAAACTCCTTGACATTTATGCGCATAATGCGTATAATGCAATTGTCAGGAGGTTACGAATATGACGCCACGGGAAATCGAAAAAATAATCAGGGCGGACGGATGGACATACAAAAACACAAAGGGGAGCCACAAGCAGTTCATCCATCCGGCAAAGCCCGGCAAGGTAACGATCCCGCAGCACAAAAAGGATCTGGACGTCAAAACGGCAGATTCCATTCTGAAACAGGCGGGGATTAAATACCCCACCCCATAAAGGAGGCATAGCCATGAAACTTGTCTATCCGGCCTGTTTTTATCCGTTAGAAAACAATCCGGGCTTTACCGTTGAGGTTCCGGATCTTCCCGGCTGCGTGACGGAAGGCGATTCCCTTGCGGACGCCATCAAAATGGCCGAAGACGCGGCATCGGGCTGGGTCCTCGACGAATTGGAAGACGGGAAGCCGATCCCCCCTTCCAGCCGTTTGCAGGACGTCCATCCCTGTACCGGGAACGGATTCGTCAGCCTGATCTGTCTGGACATGGACGCGTACGCAGAGAAATACGGGCAAAAAGCCGTTCGGAAAAACCTCACGATCCCGGCATGGCTTAACGCTTTCGCCGAAAAGCGCGGCGTAAACTTTTCCCAGGTCCTTTCCGACGCCCTCACGGATCTGTACCGGTCGGATATGCGCCGGCCCGCGGGGCACTGAAACGCTTTCCGGAAAACCGGAAAATCCGTACGGAAAAGTGTACGAAAAAAGCGTTCGGCGAGAATCAATGATTAATCAGCAGTCGATTCTCACCGGGCGCCTACGCAGGAAAACAGCAAACGGCAATAACGATCATCGTTGCTGGTCTTTCCGACACTTTTTACGGGATCCTGATTATTAAAATGAAAAACCACGCAAATACACGGTTTTTCAATGCGGGTAGCCGGACTCGAACCGTCCGAAATAGTACATTGAAGGAATGACCTAAAATCCAGGAATATCAAGGAATCCTTGAAAAACCTAGGTTTTGGGCCATTTTCTTAAATCCAAAATTAGCGATGATTTTCCGAGAAATCTGATATAAATTCGTTGTTTTGCACTGCTATGCAACACGAAATGCAAC
>CAZPGD010000069.1:0-7637 GCA_964585865.1 uncultured Hungatella sp.
AGCAGGCCGTGCAGTTCCTCCGCGAGAAGGGACTGGCAGGCATTGACAAGAAGGCGAACCGTATCGCGGCCGAGGGCGTGGTGACGACCGCGCTGAACGGGGACGCGACAAAGGCCGTTATCGTGGAAGTAAACTCGGAGACCGATTTCGTGGCGAAGAATGAGAAGTTTCTGAGTTACGTGGCCGACGTGGCCGCCCAGGCGCTTGCCACCGGGGCGGGGAGCGTGGAGGAGTTTCTGACCGAGACGTGGGCGAAGGATCCGACCATGACCGTGCGCGACGCGCTGGCGACCCAGATTTCCATTATCGGCGAGAAGCTGGATATCCGCCGCTTCGAGAAGGTCTGCGAGCCGAACGGCTTCATTGCTTCCTATATCCATGGCGGCGGCAAGATCGGCGTTCTGGTAGACGTCGAGACCGATGTAGTCAATGACGCGATCCGGGAGATGGCGAAGAACGTGGCCATGCAGGCCGCCGCGCTGAAGCCCCTTTATACGGACAGAAGCGCCGTCAGCGAGGAGTTTCTGGAGCACGAGAAAGCCATCCTTATGGCGCAGATCAAGAATGATCCCAAGGAAGCGGCAAAGCCCGAGAAAGTGATTGAGGGCATGATCCAGGGCCGCATCAATAAAGAAATGAAGGAAATCTGCCTGATGGATCAAGTCTATGTAAAGGCCGAGGACGGCAAGCAGAGCGTGTCCCAGTATGTGGCCCAGGTGGCGAAGGCCAACGGCGCGACGATCAAGGTAAAGAATTTCCTGCGTTTTGAGACCGGCGAAGGCATGGAGAAAAAATCCGAGAATTTCGCGGAAGAGGTCGCGAAGCAGATGGCGGGCAAGTAGGCCCGGGCGGGAAAATACGGAAAAAGCAGGATTGAAGACCCCGGATGTTTATCCGGGGTTTTATGTATTTTTCCCCCGGTCAGACGCCTTTTTCCTCCCGTTTTGCGATTTCCCTGCCAGGCGGCCCTTTTCTTCCCGTTTTGCGCTCCCCCCTGTTTTGCTGTTTTCCGTGCCCGCGTACGGGCGCCGGTTCATGTACCGGTACGGGGAAGCCGCCGGGAAATGCCGTTGGGAGGAACCGTTTGGAAACGCCGGGAGAAGCCGCCGGAAAATATTGCCGGTAGGCTGCGGAAAGCGCTGTCGGCAGAAGCCGTGGAAAATGCTTTCGGGAGGAACCGTTGGGAGAAGCCGCCGGGAAATATTGCCGGTAGGCTGTGGAAAGCGCTGTCGGCAGAAGCCGCGGGAAATGCTTTTGGAAAAGATGGCCGGGAGAAGCCGCCGGAGGGGAACCGCAATCTGAAGGAAAGGCTTTCCGTAAAAACGGCGGAGAACCGCGCGGAAACCGGTAAAAGATGGGTGAAATCGCCGGATTGTCTCGAACGGGCGGATATGATATACTGAAAAGCGGAATGCTGCGGCACCGAAAATCCGCGGGTTGTTCACGGACAGGATGGATGAGGGAAGCAGGGAGATATGAGCAGAGATCTGAAAAAGGAATTTTTGGAACCGTCGGGGGAATACACGGCGGTTCCCTTCTGGTTCTGGAACGCGGCGCTGGATAAGGATGAAATACGGCGCCAGATCGGGGAGTTCCAAAAGAAAGGAGTGGACGGTTTCGTGATCCATCCCAGAAAAGGGCTTTCAAAGGGGATCCCCTACCTTTCCGACACATACATGGAATATGTAAGAACCGCTTTGGAGGAAGCGAAACGACGCGGAATGCGGGTCGTGCTCTATGACGAGGCCATGTACCCGTCCGGGTCGGCGCACGGCATGGTTGCGGAGGAGGATCCGCGGTATGCCTCCCAGTGCCTGACGATGGAGGAACTGGATGAGGAGGATGATCTGACCCTGATCCGGGAAGCGGATATGGTATCGGTCATTGCCGTGCGGCTGACGGAAAAGGATGGGGAATTCTGTCCGGATCTGGCGTCGGCCCGCGCCCTGCGCCCGGAAAACGGGATCTACCATTTTGAGCCGCCGGAGGGGGAGAACTGGCACCTGTTCTGTTTTCGCCAGTGCTTTTCCGAAGGGACGATCCGCGGCGTCTACGAGGAAGAGGACGACCGGGAGCGGTTCGCCCCGAAATCGGCGGATCTTCTGAATCCGGAAGCCGTGGACGCGTTTATCCGTCTGACCTATGACCGGTATTATGAAGCGGCGGGGGAGTATTTCGGGGACACCGTGATCGCCGTATTTACCGACGAGCCCAATATCCTCGGGCGCTGCCACAGGAAAAATGTGATTCCCTGGACGACGGGGTTTTTGGATTATTATATCGCGCACGGCGGGAGGGAGGAGGATCTGCCGGCCCTCTGGGCGGCGGGGAGCCGGCCCGGAAGCGGCCGGGATCCGCGCAGGCACCCGCTGATCGCGAACGTGTTCCCGGAGATGTCGTACCGTTACGCCGGATCGGACGAGGCTCTGGCCGCGGAGGCGTCCCGGCGGTTCCGGCGGATCGTCTGCGGCCGGATGAAGGAAGTCTATTACGGCAGGCTTTCCGACTGGTGCGCCGCCCATCATGTGGCGCTGACCGGCCACCCCGAGACCAGTCAGGACATCGGGATGCTGGAGCGTTTCCAGATACCGGGGCAGGACCTGTGCCTGCGCATGGTGGACCCCGCGTCCGGCACGGAAGGCTTCGATTCGGTGCTGGCCAAATGTTCGTCCGACGCTGCGAGACACCGCGGAATCCTGCGCAACAGTGACGAATGTCTCGGCTGCTGCGGTCCCCTCGGCACCCCGTGGGCCATGACGGCCGACGATGTGAAATGGTACCTGGACTGGCTGTTTGTCCGGGGAGTCAATCTGCTGTACCTCCACGCGTTCTATTACTCCATCGAGGGGGAAACGCGCTACGGGGAGAGGCCGCCGGACGTAGGGCCCCATAATATCTGGTGGGGGGAATTCCGCCTTTTTGCCGACTATATCAAAAGGATGTCTTGGCTGATGAGCGGCAGCTTTAACGTGACCCGGCTGGCGGTGCTCTGCGAGGCGGACCGCCTTCCGTGGAAAATCGTGAAGCCGCTCTATGAACGGCAGCTGGAATTCAATTATCTGGAAGAGGATCTGATTCTGGACGGGCGCTGCCGGGCGGAGAACGGCGAACTGATCATACAGAAGCAGCGCTATCGCTATCTGCTGGCGGAGGACGAGTCACTGCTGACGGATGAACTGATGGGGAAGCTGGCCGGTTTTCTGGCCGGGGGCGGGCAGATTTTGCGAACCGGCGACATGGAAGATTTTATTGCCGCTTATGAACACGACCAGGGGGAGGGATGGTTCCGCCCGGCCGCTCCGGGGCTGCGCGTCAGTCATGTGGTGAAGGAAAACGCGGATTTCTATCTGCTGGTAAATGAGGGCGAGGAAACGATTGAGGGCGTTTATTCGGTTCCCGCGGACATCGGCGGCAGGAACGCGGAAATATGGGATCCCTGGAGAGGAACGATCCGCCCGGCACACGCGGAGCGGGCCGGGGAGCGGTACGAAATTCCCGTCCGGCTGCCAAGAAGAGAAAGCCTGATCCTGTGTTTTGGGGCGGGTGCGGCTGTCAATACGGACGCATGGGAAGTGTCAGGGACTGCTGCAGACGCGGAAGCGGGAGATATGCCTGTGACGGCAATCAACGCGAAAGCGGAGAAAATGCCGGGTGTGGCTTTTGACGAGAACGCGCGGGAAATGCCGGGGGCGGCTTCAGACGGGGACGCGCGGGAGATGCCGGCGGCGGCTTTGGATACGGCAGCGGCGGTTCGCACCGGGCGGCAGACGGAAGCGCCCCGGATTGACCTGACCGCGGGGCCGTGGAAGGTTTCGATGACCGGGCACCGGACAGACGGCCGTCCGGCTGAGGGGATCCCGGCGGACGCGGTTTCCGTGCCGGTGGACGGCGCCGGGGACTGGCGCGGCTGGCCCGGCATGGGAGATTTCACCGGCCGGCTGGCGTATGAGACGGAATTTACGCTCGGCGCGGCCGGCGGCCGGATCGAACTGGATCTGGGCGAGGTCCATGAACTGGCGCGGGTTTCCGTTAACGGCCGGGATCTGGGCGTGCGCATGTGGGCCCCCTATGTCTTTGCCGTCACGGACTGCGTTCGGGAAGGGACGAATCATCTGCGGATCGAAGTGGCCAACAGTCTGGCGAATCATCTGGAACACGCAAACCTTGCTTCCGGTCTGGTCGGGCCGGTGACGATACGGACAGGACAGTGAGCGGATGAAAATAAGCGAGGACATTCAGCAAAAGAAATACCGGTGTTTAAAGCAGTATTTCGGCTATGACACGTTCCGCGAGGCCCAGGAGCCGCTGATCGACAGCCTTCTGGCGGGCAGGGATACGCTGGGAATCATGCCGACGGGAGCGGGAAAATCCCTCTGCTACCAGCTTCCCGCGCTGGTTCTGGGCGGCGTGACGCTGGTGATTTCTCCCCTGATTTCCCTGATGAAGGACCAGGTGAGCAGTCTGAATCAGGCCGGGGTACACGCCGCGTATCTGAACAGTTCCCTGACGGCGGCCCAGTACCGCAAGGCCCTCGAATATGCCGGGCAGGGGCGCTATTCCGTGATCTATGTAGCCCCGGAGCGGCTGCTGAACGGGGAATTCCTCGAATTTGCCTGCCGGTCGCGGATCGACATCGTGGCGGTCGACGAGGCCCATTGCGTGTCGCAGTGGGGGCAGGATTTCCGGCCCAGCTATTTAAAAATCCCGGAGTTCATAAACCGCCTCCCCGAACGGCCGGCGGTCGGCGCGTTCACGGCCACGGCCACGGCCCAGGTGCGCGACGATATCATTGATTTGCTGGAACTTCGGGAGCCGACGGTGCGAACCACCGGGTTTGACCGGAAGAACCTGTATTTCGGCGTCGCGATGCCGGCGGACCGCTATAAAGCGGTGAAGAATTATCTGGAACTTCATCCGGGCGAGAGCGGGATCATTTACTGTCTGACGCGGAAGCAGGTGGACGAAGTATGCGGGAGACTGGCGCGCGACGGATTTTCCGTGACCCGCTATCACGCGGGGCTCGACGATTCGGAACGGCACCGCAACCAAGACGATTTTATCTGTGACCGTGTGCCGGTCATGGTGGCGACAAATGCGTTTGGAATGGGGATCGACAAGTCCAACGTGCGTTTTGTGCTCCATTACGGGATGCCGAAAAATATCGAGTCCTACTATCAGGAAGCGGGGCGCGCGGGCCGCGACGGCGAACCGGCGGAGTGTATTCTCTATTACAGCGGGCAGGATGTGATTACTAACCGTTTCTTTATCGAGAACAACCGGGATAACCGGGAACTGGACGAGGCGGCTCTGGCCATGGTCCGGCAGCGGGATGAGGAACGTCTGAAAAAAATGACGTTTTACTGTTTTACCAATGAGTGCCTGCGGGATTACATTCTGCGGTATTTCGGGGAATACGGGGAAAATTACTGCGGCAACTGCTCCGGCTGCCTGACGCATTTTGAGACGGTGGATATCACGGAAATCGCCAAAAGCCTGATCGGGTGCGCGGCGGCCGGCCGCCAGCGCTACGGGACCACGGTCATTCTGGACACGGTTCGCGGGGCCGGTACGGCGAAAATCCGGCAGTACCGCATGGACCGGAACCCGTACTACGGCAGTCAGGCGAATGTTCCCGTCTACCGGCTGCGGCAGGTGTTGAACTATCTGCAGCTTACGGGTTATCTGGCGGTTACGGCCGACGAGTACGCCGTCGTGAAGCTGACCGAAAAGTCGCGGGACGTCCTGACGGGCGGAGCGCGCCTGTCGATGAAATGGGCGAAGGAGCAGGAACGCGCGCCGAAAGTCCGGGGAACGGCGGGCGGTTCGGGCGCGAAAGGACGGCGTTCGAAACCGTCGTCCGCCATGGGGGCGGGAAGCGGACCGGCCGGAGCGGTTGATGGGAAGGACGGGGCGCTGTTTGAACGCCTGCGGAGCCTGCGCGCGGAGATCGCCCGGGAGGAAAAGGTTCCGCCCTATATCGTATTTTCGGACCGGACGCTCGTACATATGTGCCTTGTGAAGCCCGCGACGAAGCAGGAGATGCTGCGGGTCAGCGGGGTTGGGGAATTTAAGTACGGGAAGTACGGCGAGCGGTTCCTGCAATGCATAAACGGAAAGTGACTCATTTCCGCAATTCTAAAACACATCCGGTCCGCTCATTTTCTGCGGAAAACGGCTGCCTTTATTTATTGAGAAATTTTCCCGGAAATTCCGCGAAAAAGAACTTGCAACATACCCCGTAGGGGTATATAATACGGGATGGAAAGCGGGAAAGGCCATGCGCCGGGCAGAAAAACGGCAAAGGAGAGAGGCCCATGGAAGAAATGAAAGAAATGGGAGAAAAGGAATGCTGCGGTCACAAGACAAAGGAACGGTCCGAAAAGGAGTATAAGGATCTTATTCACCGCCTGAACCGCATCGAGGGGCAGGTGCGCGGCATCCGGGGGATGGTGGAGAAGAATGCCTATTGTACGGACATTCTCGTTCAGGTGGCCGCGGTCAGCGCGGCGCTGAACAGTTTCAACAAGGTCCTGCTGGAGAATCATATCCGCAGCTGCGTGGTCCGCGATATCCGCGACGGCAAGGAAGAGACGCTGGATGAACTGGTGGAGACGCTGCGGAAGCTGATGAAGTAGCGGGCGGCGGAAGCCGTGCAGGGCGGCCCGGCCGCTGCGGGACGGCGAAGGCTGCCGCAAAGAACGGCCGGCCTAAACCCGGACGGAGAAAGCCGCCGTGGAAAATGGGCGGCGAGGGACGGCGAAAGCTGCCGCAAAGGACGGGCGACTTGGACCCGGACGGAGAAAACCGCCGCGGAGAATGGCCGGCCGGATCCGGACGGAGAAAACCGCCGTGGAAAACGGACGGCCCGGCCGGGCGGCAAAGGCTGCCGTACGGAGGAAGAACCGGAACACAGAACGGAGGGAAGAATCATGGGAGATTTTATCATTATCCTGGTCGTAGCCGCGGCACTGTTCTTCGCGGTGCGCGGCATGATCCGCAGGGGAAAGAACGGCTGCTGCGGAGGCAGCGTGCCGAAAACCCCGCCCAAGAAGCTGGAAGGGGAGAAGATCGGGGAAAAGATCGTGATTATCGAAGGGATGCACTGCGAGAACTGCAAGAACAGCGTCGAGCGGCAGATCAACCGCATTGACGGGGCGTCGGCAAAGGTCGATTTGAAAAAGAACCGGGCCGTTGTTTCCATGAGCAGGATGATCGGGGACGACGAATTGATCCGGGCCGTGGAACGGGCGGATTTCAAGGTAGTGGAAATTCAGACGGTCTGACGCCCGTGAAAAAGGGATAATAAGGAGTTGACGGCGATATGGAGCAATATATCGTGACCGGCATGAGTTGCGCCGCCTGCAGCGCCAGGGTGGAGAAGGCCGTGTCCGCGGTGGAAGGGGTGACGTCCTGTTCGGTGAGCCTTCTGACCAACTCCATGGGAGTGGAAGGCACGGCTTCTCCGGAGGCCGTGATCCGGGCGGTCGAGCAGGCCGGATACGGCGCCTCTCTGAAGCGAAGGGGAGGAACTTCCGGCGGGACGGCGCGGCAGGCCGGATCTTCCGGGAGAACGGCAGAGGCGCGGGCGGTCCCGCAAAACGGGAGCAGCTATGCCGAAGAGGAAGAGATGCTGAAGG